>CAZXYL010000347.1:0-9358 GCA_964644915.1 uncultured Geminicoccaceae bacterium | reverse complement strand
GCCCCGGGCGTGCCGCCCAAGTTCGTCTACGCCAAGGCGGTCCGCGACGACCGGGCCGGCTGAGCGCGCTCAGACGGTCACGACGATGCGGCCGTCGCCCACGCGATCCAGCAGATTGACCGAGACGTCGGTGCCGTAGCGTCGAAGGGCGATGTCGAAGCGGCTGTCGCCGATGCGAAGGCCCCGGATCACCACCTGATCGAGGAACTCGGGCAGGCTCGGGTGGCGGAAGCGCACCCGTTCGCCCGCCGGATCGAAGCTCAGCCCGAGGGTGGCCTGCAAGAAAGCGAAAGGCGTGGCACTGGCCCAGGCCTGCGGCGAGCAGGCGACCGGGTAGAAGGTGGGGCCTTTGCCGGGCAGCCGGCGGAACCCGCAGAACAGCTCCGGCAGGCGGCGCAGGTCCATGTACGCCGCCGCATCGAACATGCCCGCGAAGATGCGCAACGCATGCTTGGTCAGGCCGTAGCGGGCGAGGCCGAGCGCGATCAGCGCGTTGTCGTGCGGCCAGACCGAGCCGTTGTGATAGGACATCGGGTTGAAGCGCGGCTCCCCCCGGGGGATGGTCCGGATGCCCCAGCCGGAGAAGAAGTCCTGGTCGAGAAGCAGGTCGGCGGTGCGCGCCGCGTGCTCAGCGCTCGCGATGCCGGAGAGCAGGACCTGACCGGCATTGGAGCTGCGCACCTTGCACGGCCGCTTGGCGCCGTCGAGCGCGAGCGCCCAGGTGCCGAGGTCCTCGCACCAGAAGGCGGATTCGAAACGCTCCCGGAGCTCGGCCGCCTCGGTCTGCAGGCGCTCCGCGAGCGCGAAGTCCCCGAGCACACCCGCGAGCCGCGCGGCATGGCACTTGGCCGCGTACACGTAGCCCTGGACCTCGCACAACGCGATCGGCCCCGCGGCCAGTCGGCCGTCGGCGTGGAAGACGGAATCCTGGGAATCCTTCCAGCCCTGGTTGGTCAGCCCGCGCTCGGCGTGGGTCTGATACTCGATGAAGCCGTCGCCGTCGCGGTCGCCCCATTCGTCGATCCAGCGCAAGGCGGCGAGCACGTTGGGCCAGAGCGCCCGGAGGGTGGCGAGATCGCCCGTGCGCTCGAAGTACATGCCGGCCAGCATGACGAACAGCGGCGTGCTGTCGATCGCACCGTAGTACTCGCGGAACGGCACTTCGCCCAGGATCGCCATCTCGCCCTGCCGGATCTCGTGCAGGATCTTGCCGGGCTCGGCATCCGCCTCCGGCCGGAGCTCTCTCGCCTGGTGCGCGGCGAGAAACCTGAGGACGCCCTTGCCGATCGCCGGATCGAGCCAGAGCAGCTGGGCCGCGGTGATGATGCCGTCGCGACCGAAGACGGTGCTGAACCAGGGAATCCCGGCGTAGGGGTACGGCCCATGAGGCGTATCAGTGATCAGCATGTAGAGGTCGGCGGTCGAGCGGGAGACGACCTCGTTGAAGATCTCGTTCGAGCTCTCGACCGTGGCCGCGCGCGCCATCGACTGACGGAGCGCCCGGCGGGCCGTCCGCAGGCAGGCGAAGAAGCGCTTGCCGCGCGGCGGCCGGCTCGGCTCTTCGTTGCAGCTGATCTTGGCGAACAGCGAGGTGCGTTCGCGCGGCTCCACGCCCAGGCTGAAGGTGGCGCGGTCCGTGCGCAGAAGACGCGGCGCCGGATCGAACTCGAGCGTCGTGTGCCAAAGGTTGCCGGCGAGCCCGCGGTAGGTGAACCTCACCACATGCGGCGCCCTGACCGCCGCCTCGACCTGCCCGCGCGCCGCGCGCTGCTGCCCGCGGACCTCGAACAGGTCGGCGAAGTCGGTGCCGAAGAGAACGATCAGCTCCATATCGTGCCGGCGGTCGTCGAAGTTGCGCACCGCCAGGCGCTCGTAGGTCTGCGCCTGCCAGATGAACTTCGAGCGCACGAGGTGGATGGTGTCGCGCGGCAGATGCAGCCGCCCGCTCTCGTCGAAGAAATCGGGGTTGGTGAGGTCCGCCGTGAGCAGGGCATTGTTGTCCTGGACAGTGGAGCTCAGCAGCAGCGGCCGGCGCCCGTTGATCAGCAGCTGGTAACCCGACAGGTAGCGGGTGTCCTTGTGATAGATCCCTTCGGGGCTGCCCTCGCCCGGAACGATATCGCCGTAGTGATCGAACACGGCGAAGGTATCGCCGTGCTTGAGTGTCCGCGGCCGGCGTTCGATCAGCGACGAGGTCGCCGGGATGTAAAATTGGACGGCCGGGGTCGCTGGAATGGTGGCATCCGCGCCGAATCCGGCATCCTGCATGGTCGATCAGGCCGCGTTGACGGTTCCGACTTCGGCACCCGCGCCGGCGAGCGCAGGGTCATAATCCACGGCGACGGGCAACCGGCGCTGCTCCAGGCGCTCGGCGGCCCAGATCAGCGAGCGGTACACCGCGAGGTAGCCGCTGGCCATCCGGTGCGATGTGAACCGCTGCTCGAAGCGCATCCGGATCACGTCGCGGTCGAGGTGGTCGAGCTTGTACAGCGCATTTTGTGCGCCTTCAAGGTCGTCGACGACGAAGCCGGTCACGCCGTCCTCGAGCACCTCGGCCACAGAGCCGCAGCGGAACGCGATCACGGGGGTGCCGCAGGCCATCGCCTCGATCATCACCAGGCCGAACGGCTCGGGCCAGTCGATCGGGAACAGGAGCGCCGCGGCGTTGCCGAGCAGCTCGCGCTTCCCGGCGTCGTTCACCTCGCCGATGTACTCGATCAGCGGGTGGTGGAGCAGCGGCTCGATCTCGAACTTGAAGTAGTCGCGATCCGCCGGGTCGACCTTGGCCGCGATCCTGAGCTTCATGCCGGCGCTCTTGGCGATCGCGATCGCCCGGTCGGGGCGCTTCTCGGGCGAGATCCGGCCGAGGAAGACGAGATAGTCCGCGCTCGGGCACAGCGCCGCCCGGTACAGGTCCTTGGGCAGGCCGTGATAGACCGTGGCAGCCCAGCTGACCCCCGGCAGCGCGCGACGCTGGTCGTTCGAGATCGAGACTAGCGAAAATTCCGGGAACCGCGCGTAGAACGCCGGCAGGTCCTTGATGTCGAGCCGGCCGTGGAGCGTGGTGACGGTCCGTTCCGCCATATCGCGGAAGAGTGGCATCTGGAGCAGATCGATGTGGAAGTGGATGATGTCGAACTGCTCGGCCCGCGCGCGCACCTCCTCGAGCATGACGACGTGCGCGGCGAGGTCGGACTTGAGCGCGGCGTCCAGGCGGAGCGCCTGGTCGCGGCAGGGTACCAGGCTCGCCTTGGTGATCGTCTCGGCGCTCGCGAACAGGGTCACGTCGTGGCCGAGCTCGACGAGAGCATCGGTCAGATGCCCGACGACCCTTTCAGTGCCGCCGTAGAGCCTGGGCGGAACGGCTTCGTAGAGTGGCGCGACCTGCGCGATCCTCATCTCGTTCGTCTCCCTTCGGCAAAGCAGCCGAAGTGAGAACCTCCTGAAAACGGAAATGTTCTCCAACGCCGGCCGTGTCTTTTGGCCGCAGAATTAGCGCCCGGCGCACGGCGTTAGTGATACCGGGGCCGATTTTACAGTTGAGCCGGCAGATACGTCACGATCGCAGGGAACGCGATCACCAGCGCCACGCCCAGGCACATGATGAGGAACATCGGCAGCGCCGCGCGGGCGATGTAGCCGATGTCGTGCCCGGTCATGCCCTGGAGCACGAACAGGTTGAAGCCGATCGGCGGCGTGATCTGCGCCATCTCGACCACGATGACGAGATAGATGCCGAACCAGAGCAGGTCGATGCCGGCGGTGCGGATCATCGGCTCGACCACGGCCATGGTCAGCACCACGGTCGAGATGCCGTCGAGGAAGCAGCCGAGCACGATGTAGAAAATCGTGAGGATCAGGATCAGCGCGAGCGGCGCGAGATCCATGGCCGCGATCGTCTGCGCGAGCTGCCGTGGCAGGCCAGTGAAGCCCATGGCGAGCGAGAGGAAGGCCGAGCCCGCGAGAATGAGCGCGATCATGCAGGAGGTGCGGGTGGCGCCCGTCAGGCTGGCGACGAAGCTCGCGCGCGTGAGCGAGCCCTGGGCGAGCGAGATCAGGAGCGCGCCGGCGACACCCAGCACCGCCGCCTCGGTGGCGGTCGCGACGCCGGTGTAGATCGAGCCGAGCACGGCGCAGATCAGAAGGATCACAGGGACGAGGCCGAGCGAGCCGCGAATCTTCACCGCCCAGGGCACCGGCCGCTCGCGCGGCGGCATGATCTGCGGGCGCAGGACCGCGGTCACAGCGATGTAACCCATGAACAGGAAGGCGAGCATGATCCCTGGCAGAACGCCGGCGATGAACAGCCGCGCGATCGATTCGTTCACGGTCACCCCGTAGACGATCAGGATGATCGAGGGCGGGATCAGCAGCCCGAGCGTGCCGGCACCGGCGAGCGTGCCGACGATCATGCCCTCGTCGTAGTCGCGCGCGCGCAGCTCCGGGATCGCCATCTTGCCGACCGTCACCACGGTCGCGGCCGAGGAGCCCGAGATCGCGGCGAACAGTCCGCAGCCGGCGACGTTGACGTGCAGGAGGCCGCCTGGCAGGCGCGCCATCCAGGGCGCCAGGCCCTTGAACAGATCCTCCGACAGGCGCGTCCGGAACAGGATCTCACCCATCCAGATGAAGAGCGGGAGGGCCGTGAGCGTCCAGGACGAGCTCGCCGTCCAGATGGTCGTGACCATGGCATCGCCCGCCGGCCGCACCGTGAACAGCAGCATGCCGGTGAGCGCCACGCCGAGCAGGGCCAGCCCGACCCAGACCCCGGTGCCGAGCAGGAAGAACAGCACGGCGACGAACACGCCGGTGAGGATCGCCTCTTCCATGGGCCGCGTGGATCCCGTGCTGCGCGCTCTGCTGGTGGCGCGGTCACGATCCCGCCTGCGCCTGGCCCGGTCAAGCCGGACCGCGCGGGCGGGAGTCTCCGAGGTGATTGCGCCCCACGTCCGGCCGATGCGATGATGTGGCCCACGAGGAGGACGCATATGGCGACCAAGGTCAAACCCCGGGCTTCGAACCTGTACCAGGAGGATTTTTACGTCTGGACCGAGCGCCAGGCGGAGCTGTTGCGCGCGCGCCGGTTCGACGAGCTCGATCTCGACAATCTGATCGAGGAGGTGGAGGACTTGGGCGGAGCGCTGAAGCGGTCGGTCATGAACAATGCGGCCGTGGTTCTCGAACATCTCCTCAAGCTTCAGCACAGCCCCGCGAGCGATCCGCGCAACGGCTGGCGCGCCAGCGTCCGCGAGCATCGGCGACGCCTGAAGTTCGACCTCACCCCGCGGATTCGACAGCTCCTCCAGGAGGAACTGCCGAGCATTTACGCCATGGCCCGGGACGATGCCGCGGCCGCCATGCGTGATCACGGCGAGCACGCCGCCGCCGACGCACTGCCGGCCGAGTGCCAGGACTCCCTCGAGCAGATCCTGGGCGCCTGGATGCCCTGAACGGTCGGGCGCCGGCGGCTCACTCCACCTGACGCCGGGCCGGCGCGACCGGTGCGCCGCGGGCCACCGCGATCAGCCGGTCGATCAGGGCGATCGCGAGCACGCTGGCCCCGATCGCCATGCCGAGCTGCGGGATCCACAAAGGCGTCGCGTCCGGCGCCTGGCTGACGTCGCCGATCCGGATCGAGACCCGGACCATCTTGATGCTGTACCAGGCGAGATACGAGGCGAGGAAAGAGCCCGCCGCCAGGCACCAGAGCTCGGCGAGGCGCCGCCGCCAGCCGTCCAGGTGCTGCAGCAGGATGGCGACGCGGATGTGCTCGCCGTGCTGGAACGTATAGGCCAGCGCCAGGAAGGACGAGGCCGCCATGCAGTAGCCGGCATACGCCGAAAGGCCCGGGATCGAGATGCCGAGCAGGCGGGTGACGATGCTCATCAGGACGATCACGGCGATGGCGCAGAGGAACACCGCGGCGAGGGCCCCGCAGACGGTGTAGAGGGCTGTGAGAATGGCACGCATGAGCGCTGAACACCCGACGTGGCCCAAGAGCGGCATCCGCTGCTTCCAATCGTCATGCCCGGGTTTGACCCGGGCATCCAGAAAAGTCTGGACCTCGGGTCAAGCCCGAGGCTGACAATCAGAAAGCTGCCGCTGAGTCACACCGCTCTCGCCCAGCGGCTCAGCCCTTCATTTCCCGGTAGCGCTCGACGATCTCCTCGCCCTGCGCGCCGGCGCGCTCCAGCCACTCCTCTGTCATCTGCTCGCCGATCTCATCGAAATCGGCTTTGAGCTGCTCGCCGGGGGCCTGCACCGTCATGCCGTTCTCGGCGAGCTGCTCCTTGTACCAGTCGGCCAGCTCCTGCGCCTTCTGCCAGCCGCGCTCCTCGGCCTGCTCGGCCGCATCCAGGAGCGCCTGCTGCTGGTCCTCGGGCAGGCTCTCGAAGGCCTCGGCGTTCACGATCACCATGTTCTTGGGCAGCCAGGCCTGGGCGTCGTACCAGTAGTCGGTGTGCTCCCAGAGCTTGCGGTCGTACCCGGTCGAGCCCGAGCTGATCATGCTCTCGGCGACCCCGGTGGCGAACGCCTGGCTGAGCTCCGCCTCCTCGATCTGGGTCGGCACCGCCCCCATGAGCTCCGCGACGCGCGCGGTCGCGGCGTTGTAGGCGCGGAACTTGACGCCCTGCATGTCGGACGCCTGCTCGACCGGTTGCTTGGTGTAGAGCCCCTGCGGCGGCCAGGGCACGGCGTAGAGCAGCATCATGCCCTGCTCCTCCAGGATCTGCTCGAGCGCCGGCTTGGAGGCCTCGTAGAGCTGGCGCGATTCGTCGAAGCTGGTGGCGAGGAACGGCAGGGCGTCGACCTCGAAGATCGGGTTCTCGTTGCCGAGCGCCGAGATCAGCCGCTCGCCGATCGGCACCTGCCCGGTCTGCACGGCGCGCTTGATCTCGTCGCCCTTGAACAGCGAGCCGCCCGGGTGGACCACGATCTCGAGCTCGCCGCCGGTCGCCTCCTTCACGTCCTCGGCGAACTGCACGGCGTTCTCGGTGTGGTAGTTGCTCGCGGGATATGCCACCGGCATGTCCCAGGTCTGGGCGCTCGCACCGGTCGCGGCGAGCGCGAAAGAGGCCACTGCGGCCAAAATGCCGGGTCGCTTCATGATGCCATCCTCCGCTGGTCGTTTCGTGGACCGCTCCGTCGCTCCATGCTGCCGCCAAACGCCGCCCCCGCCAAGAACTAAGCGATCCTGCCGGCCCCGGGCGGCACTCCGGCGACCTGATCGATCCCTCGAGCCCGAGCCTCGCCCCTGAAGCACTGGACCTGTCGCGGCCGAGCCTCCATCATGGCCCGAGCTGCCGCGCCCGGCGTGCCTCTCGCGACGGCACGGGGCTTGCAAGGCCGACCGGCTGCGGCAGGGCAACGAACGTGGGGAGGACCCGAATGCATCGCAGACAACTGTTCGGCGCGGGCGCCGGGGTGCTGCTCGCGACCTTGGTCGCGGGCGCGGCCGAGGCGCAGCAGAAGGTCACCATCGGCTACCAGCTGATCTACAATCCCTGGGCGGCCTGGATCCCGACCGGGGCCTTCGAGGAGGCGACCGGCTGGGAGATCGACTGGCGGCAGTTCGATTCCGGCGCCAAGGTCATCACCGCCATGGCGTCCGGGGACGTCCAGATTGCGCTCGCGGGCTCCAGCCCGATCGCCGCGGGGATCAGCCAGGGCGTCGAGATGCAGCTGATCTGGATCGTCGAGGACATCGCCGCCGCCGAGGCGCTGGTGGTGCGCGACGGCTCGGGCATCGAGACCTTCGAGGACCTCGAGGGCAAGAAGCTCGGCGTGCCGTTCGTCTCGACCACGCACTTCCACACCATGTTCGCGCTCGAGCATCATGGCGTCGACCCGAGCGAGGTGGAGATCCTCAACATGCAGCCGCCGCAGATCGCCGCCGCCTGGGAGCGGGGCGACATCGACGCGGCGTTCGTCTGGGATCCTGCGCTCGGCCAGATCAAGCAGAGCGGCGAGGTGCTGATCACCTCGGGCGAGCTCAGCGCCCTCGGCCGGCCGACCTTCGACGGGCTGGTCGCGGACATGGCCTGGGCCGAGGAGAATGCCGAGGGCGTCGCCAGGTTCATCAAGGTGCTCGCCGAGGCGGATGGCGACTACCGCGACAAGCCCGACGCCTGGACGCCGGATTCGGAGCCGGTCCAGCGGATCGTGGGCCTGATCGGCGGCAATCCGGACGACGTGCCCGAGGTGCTCGAGCTCTACGACTTCCCGACCATGGAGGAGCAGATCTCCTGCGCCTGGCTCGGTTGCGGCGAGGAGGGCGGTGCGGTCAAGGCGCTGATCTACACCTCCGAGTTCCTGGTCGAGCAGCGCACCATCCCCCAGGCGCTCGACGACTACACGCCCCACGTGACGCCGAAATACGTGGAGATGGCACTGGAACTGGAGTAGCGGCGCACGGCGTGGGCCATGGCCGGTATCATGGCCCTGGTCCCGATCTCGGCCGACAAGGCGGCGACCATCTGGCGTCTCCGGACGTCGCTGCCGGGCTGGCCCCGGCGCTGCCGGGTTTACTGCAGGTTGCCGGGCCTGCCCCAGGGCTGGCCTGACAGCTGCAGGTCAACCGGCCTGCCCCGGGGCGCCGCGATTCACTATAGGTCAACCTCTTTCATCCATCCTGCCGCTGGCATGCGATGGTGGGAATCCGCGCGCCGGCTCCAGATGGGGCCGGCACGGACTCCCACCGTAGCCTGCGGCATCAATGAATTCTGCCGTGGAAAGGTCAACAAAGCGTTGACGTCGGGCGCCGTTTCCATGCGCCCCATTTGCCACGGGTGTGAGCGCTCGCCTGGCACGCGGCCGGCGCGCGTGCTCAACCGGACAGGCGTGGGCTCGACCCGGCGGTCCATCGATGCGGTCGCACCGGGTGAATCCCGCAGCCGAGCCCAGCTCGAGCCGACGATCCAGGTTCCGCCAATGAGGGCTTTCGGACGGGGACGCTCCGATCAAGCCAGGAGCTGCCCGGTTAACTCGAGGTTAACCCCTTTCGATCATCGTGCCACTGACATGCGATGGTGGGAATCCGCGCGCCGGCTCCAGATGAGGCCGGCACGGACTCCCACCGTAGCCTGCGGCATAGACGAATTATGCCGTGAAGAGGTTGACGAGACGTTACGTCGCACCGGTTTCAGTCGGGCTGGTCTCAATCGTGCCGGTCTCAGTCGGGGGCCGGTCCCAGTCGGGGCCGGTCTCGATGGGCGGTTTTGGTCGTGAGGACGCGCCCCGTTGGCATTGGGTGTCCAGCGCGCGCGCTCGACCGGAGTTGCGTGGGACCAGCTGATCCGGTCGGAGTCCGGCATAGGAGAATGAAGGCCTGGGTCGAGCCCGGGCATGACACTCTCCC
>CAZXYL010000346.1:0-6291 GCA_964644915.1 uncultured Geminicoccaceae bacterium | reverse complement strand
GGCCGCCGCGATCAGGAGCCAGGCCGCGTGCTTCAGGCTCCTGCGGATCACCTTTTCCCGGCCGAGCGGGGCCTTGTCCAGGCGCATGCGGGCGCCGCGGTCGCCCTCGATCTTGCGCTCGACCCACATGAACAGGTCGGTCCACACCGTCTGCGGGCAGCTGAAGCCGCACCAGACACGGCCGGCGAGGCTGGTGGCGAGGAACAGGCCGACGGCACCCAGCAGCAGGAGGCCCGTGAGGTAATAGATCTCCTGCGGCCAGATCTCGATCCAGAAGAAGTAGGCGCGCCGGCCCGGCATATCGATCAGCACCGCCTGGTCGGGCACGCCCGGCCCCCGGTCCCAGCGGATCCAGGGCACGACGTAGTAGATGCCGAGCAGGACGATCAGCGCCGCCCACTTGATCCGGCGAAAGCGGCCCTGAACGTCCTTGGGGTGAATCTTGATCCGGCTCGCGTACAGCGGCTGCTTCTTCAACTCCTTGAAGGAGACCGCATCCTCGACCGGAACCGCTCTATCCATAACGCACTCAAGGTGTTTCGGCGGCCGTTGGCCCCCGCTTACTGCCCGCCGCCGAGCGCGTGCACGTAGAGGGTGAGGCTCTTGACCACCGCCGGGTCGAGCCGGTCGACCCACGCCGGCATCATTCCGTGCCTGGGCAGATGGATCTGCTGGACGATGTCCTGCTCGGAGTCCCCGTAGAGCCAGATCTCGTCCGCAAGATTGGGCCCGCCGAGCTCCGCGACCCCCTCGCCGCTCTCGCCGTGGCAGGCGGCGCACTGCGCGGCGTAGGTCTCGGCGCCGCGAGCCGCCGCCTCGGCGTCGCTTTCGCGGCCCGAGAGCGAGAGCACGTACTGCGCAATGTCCCTGACCTCGCCGCGGTCCAGGATCTGATCGGCGCCGAACGAGGGCATGACGTTGAAGCGGGTCTCCGGATGCGCGCTGCGGATGCCGTAGCGGATCGTCGTGTGCAGCTCCTCGAGCGTGCCGCCCCAGATCCAGGCGTCGTCGGCGAGCGACGGATAGATCCCCTGCCCCGCGCCGCCGAGCCCGTGACAGGGCGCGCAGTTGTCGGCGAACGCCGCCTCGCCGGCCCGGAACGCCACGCTCATCAGCTCGGGATCGCTCGCGACCTGCTCGAGCTCGGCGTCGCGGATGCGCTCGAGGAACGCCGTTCTGAGGGAGAGCGCATCGGAGCGCGCCGCGCGTTCCACCAGATCGGTGCGCTGGTCGTAGCCGAGCACGCCGCCGAAGTAGGTGTTGACCCAGGGCCAGCTCGGATAGAGCACCCACCACACCGCGGAGAACACGATCGTGGCGTACAGCACGTACAGCCACCACTTGGGCAGCGGCGTGTTCAGCTCCTTGATGCCGTCCCACTCGTGTCCCGTGGTCTCCTGGCCGGTGACGGCGTCCTTCTCGATCTTGGTCGGCATGGCTCAGCGGTCCCGGTCGTCGTCGCGCAGCGGAATCTCGCCGTGACGCTCGAGCCTTTTCCTGCGGCTCGGCCAGAACGCCCAGGCGACGATCGCGATGAAGATGACGAACAGCCACAGCATCCACAGCGAGACGACCCAATCGTAGGCGGTGGCCATGGCTGTTCGTGCCTCTACTGCTTGAGATCTTCGGGTCGGATGTCGGTGAAATCGACCATACGCCCGAGGATCTGCATATACGCGATCAGCGCATCCATTTCAGACACTCGGGACGGGTCGCCATCGAAGGCACCGACCGCCGCCTTGGGATAGCGCTCGAGCAGGCTGGCGTGGTCGCCGAAAGGATGCGCCTGCGCCCGCACGTCCGCCACCGCGTTCTCGATCATCTCGTCGGTATAGGGCACGCCCACCGCGCGCAGAGCACGCAGATGATCCGCGATGTCGGCGTACCTGAGCTCGCGATCGAGCAGGAAGGCGTACGGCGGCATCACCGATTCCGGCACCACGTGGCGCGGGTTGACGAAATGCGCGACGTGCCACTCGTCGGAGTACTTGCCGCCGACGCGGGCGAGATCCGGCCCGGTCCGCTTGGAGCCCCACTGGAAGGGGTGGTCGTACATGCTCTCCGCCGCCAGGCTGTAGTGGCCGTAGCGCTCAACCTCGTCGCGGAACGGCCGGATCATCTGGCTGTGGCAGACGTAGCAGCCCTCGCGGATGTAGATGTTGCGGCCGGCGAGCTCGAGCGGCGTGTACGGCCGCACGCCCTGAACCCGCTCGATCGTGCTCTCGATCGTGAACAGCGGCACGATCTGGACGATGCCGCCGATCGAGACCGTGATCAGCGTGCCGACCAGGAGCAGGAGGCCGCTCTTCTCCATGATGCCGTGGAGGCGCCACATGTCGCGTCTCCCTCACTGCGCCGCGGTCGCCGGCGCCGGGCGCGCCATCGCCTCTTCCTCGCGGACGTCGCCGCGGATCGTGCGCCAGCAGTTGTAGACCATCACCAGCGCGCCGGTGAGGAAGGCCACGCCGCCGAGCGCCCGGATCACGTAGAAGGGGTGCATGGCCTCAACGGTCTCGAGGAAGGAGAACTGCAGGAAGCCGAGCTCGTCGTAGGAGCGCCACATCAGCCCCTGCATGATTCCCGAGACCCACATCGAGGTGATGTAGAGGACGATGCCCAGGGTCGCGATCCAGAAGTGCACCTCGACCAGCCGCTGCGAGTACAGGCGCTCCCGCCCCCACAGCTGCTGCACGAGGAAGTAGACCGCGCCGAAGGAGATCATGGCGACCCAGCCGAGCGCGCCGGAGTGCACGTGACCGATCGTCCAGTCGGTGTAGTGGCTGAGCGCGTTGACCTCGCGGACCGCCATCAGCGGGCCCTCGAAGGTGCTCATGCCGTAGAAGGCGACCGCAACCACGAGGAAGCGCAGCACCGGGTCGGTGCGCAGTTTGTCCCAGGCACCCGAGAGGGTCATGATGCCGTTGATCATGCCGCCCCAGGACGGCATCCAGAGCATCACCGAGAAGGTCATGCCGAGGAACTGCGACCACTCCGGCAGCGCCGTGTAGTGCAGATGATGCGGCCCGGCCCAGATGTAGAGGAAAATCAGCGACCAGAAGTGGACGATCGACAGCCGGTACGAATAGACCGGGCGCTCGGCCTGCTTCGGGATGAAGTAGTACATGATCCCGAGGAAGCCCGCGGTCAGGAAGAAGCCGACCGCGTTGTGGCCGTACCACCACTGGGTGAGCGCGTCCTGCACCCCGGAGAACAGCGAATAGCTCTTGGTGCCGAAGACCGAGACCGGCACCGCGAGATTGTTCCCGATGTGCAGCATCGCCACGGTGACGATGAAGGCGAGATAGAACCAGTTGGCGACGTAGATGTGCGGCTCGCGCCGGCGCAGGATCGTACCCAGGAAGACGACCAGATAGGCGACCCACACGACCGTGAGCCAGATGTCGACGTACCATTCCGGCTCGGCGTACTCCCGGCTCTGGGTGACGCCGAGCACGTAGCCGGTGGCCGCCAGCACGATGAACAGCTGATAGCCCCAGAACACGAACGCGGCCAGATTGTGGCCGCCGAACAGCGGCACGCGGCAGGTCCGCTGCACCACGTAGAGCGAGGTGCCGAGCAGGGCGTTGCCGCCGAAGGCGAAGATCGCGGCCGAGGTATGGACCGGCCGCAGCCGCCCGAAGGTGGTGTACTCAAGCCCTAGATTGAGCACCGGATACGCCAGCTGGAAGGCGATGAAGGTGCCCATCGTGAACGCCACCACGCCCCAGAACAGGGTCGCGATGGTGAACCAGCGGATCACCTCCTCCTCGTAGGCGATCGGAGCGCTGGTCTGTGCGCCTGCCGTCGTGGCCGCCATGGTGCTCCCCGGTCCTGACATCCCATCCCCGTGGCTGGAGGCGGGCCTGCCCTGCTCGCCACCCGGCCAGTTCCCGCCGCGCGCCCAGGCCTAGGCGGCGGCAGCAGGCGTCGCTTTGATCTACGTCAATTGTCGATTCGCGATTGCGACGCTAAGCTCGGTCTAAGATCCAACGTTCGGCGCCGACGCGCAACTGAGAGTTTGGGGAGCGAGCCATGGCGGAAGCACTCTCCGTCGGCAGTCCGCCGCCGCGGATCCACAAGATCGAGCTCGATCGGCCGTGGGCCTGGCTCGCCGCCGGCTGGCGGGATCTGGCGAGCGCGCCGCTGATCAGCCTGAGCTACGGCCTGTTCTTCGCCGTGATCGGGTGGGCGATCACCTTCGGGCTCTGGTGGGTCGATATGATCTACCTGATCCTGCCGCTGAGCGCGGGGTTCCTGATCACCGGCCCGATCCTCGCGGTCGGGCTCTACGACGTGAGCCGCCGGCTCGAGGCGGGGGAGCAGCCCACGCTCAGATCCGCGCTCGCGGCCTTCCGCGAGAACCCGTCGCAGATCGCGTTCATGGGCGTCACGCTCCTGCTCCTGTTCTTCGCCTGGATCCGCGTCGCCGTGATGATCTTCTTCCTGTTCTTCGGCCTGGAGCCGCCACCGCTGCAGGATTTCGTGGGCGTGGTCTTCTTCTCGGCGGGCAGCCTGCCGTTCCTGATCGTGGGCACGGCCGCGGGTGCCCTGCTCGCGGCGCTCGCCTTCGGCCTGTCGGCGATCTCGATCCCGCTCCTGCTCGACCGCCCGCAGGCGCATGTGGTCACCGCGATCGCCGCGAGCTTCAAGGCGATCTGGGAGAACCCCGCGACCATGGCGTTCTGGGCGGCGCTGATCGTGCTGTTCGTCGGTGCCGGGCTGATCACGTTCTACATCGGCCTCGTGGTCACCCTGCCGCTCATCGGCCACGCGTCATGGCACGCCTATCGGGAGATCGTCGCCTATGATCGCTGACCTGGGGGAGCGGACAGGAATGAAGGACGACACGACCGGACCGTGGATCCTCGGCGCCGTCATGGGGCTGATCGCGCTGCTCGGCCTGTTCCTCGCGAGCCGGGCCCAGGACGACATCTTCTACGCCACCGGCCTCGGCCTGTTCGTGTTCGGCGTGCTGTTCATCTTCTTCCTCATCAACCGGTACGTCGGCCGCTAGGCGGGCTTGCGGGAACGCCGCGTCTCGGGCAGGTTTCAGGCGCTCACCTCCGCCGAACGCATGCGAGGAGACGCCGGTGAGATTTCGCCGTGCCGCAGTCCTGCCGTTGCTGATCCCGGTGCTCGCCGGTGCCGCTGCCGACGCCGATCAGGCCATCGACGGCAACACGCTCGAGATCCAGGGCCAGCGCGTGCGGCTGTTCGGGATCGACGCCTTCGAGCCGGGGCAGACCTGCCTCGATGCCGGCGGCCAGCCCTGGCGGTGCGGCGCCGCCGCCGAAGCGGCGCTGGCCGAGCTAATCCAGGACCACGGCGTCGCCTGTACCGTGATCGAGGAGGACGACCCGGAGCAGTACGTCGCCCGCTGCACCGTGCGCGACGAGGTCGACGTCGGCAGCTACATGGTCGGCGCCGGGCTGGCGCTGGCCGATCCGGCGGCCTCCGGCGAGTACGCGGATGCGGAGGCGGCCGCCCGGCAGGCGCGGGCCGGCGCCTGGGCCGGCACCTTCACCAGGCCCTGGGACTGGCGCGAGCAGCAGGCCAAGACGAGGTAGCGCCCCCCGCGTGCATGTGAGCGGTCCGGAACTCCGCCTCACGCCCCAACCATACCGACGGCGTGGAGAATCACGCCTGCCGCTGCGCTTGCGCCGAGCACGGTGATGATGCCGAGCCGGAGGCGGAACACGGCGACGAGTGCCGCCAGGGTCAGCAGGACGGCCGCCGGATCGACGCTCGCCGGAACCGGCAAATCGAGGCGCATCCCGAAGTCCGTCACCACCACCACCTCGTCGAAGAGCACGTGCAGGCCGAACCAGAGCGCGAGGTTCAGGATGACCCCGACCACCGCCGCCGTGATCGCGGCGAGCGCGGCGGACAGCGCCTCGTTCGCGCGCAGCCGCTCGAGGTAGGGCGCGCCGAGGAAAATCCACAAGAAGCAGGGCGCGAAGGTGACCCAGGTCGTGAGCAGCCCCCCGAGCGTTCCCGCCACCAGGGGCGACAGGCCGCCGGGATCGCGGAACGCGCCCATGAAGCCCACGAACTGCGTGACCATGATCAGCGGCCCCGGCGTGGTCTCGGCCATGCCGAGCCCGTCCAGCATCTCGCCGGGCGCCAGCCAGCCGAACGTGCCGACCGCCTCCTGGGCGACCCAGGCCAGCACCGCATAGGCGCCGCCGAAGGTGACCACCGCCATGGTGCTGAAGAACAGCGCGATGTCGGTGAACACGTGGCCGAGCCCGAGCCCGAGCAGGAGCGCGAGGGTCGGCGCGAGCCACAGGA
>CAZXYL010000345.1:0-4486 GCA_964644915.1 uncultured Geminicoccaceae bacterium | reverse complement strand
TACTTGAGGATCTGGCGATAGACCGTGGGCACGGCCGCGAACACCGTGATGCCGTGGCGCGCGATCAGCTCGGGCCAGCGTTTGGGATCGTGCGGCCCGGTGCACAGGAACGCCGTAGCCCCCGCCGCCCACGGGTCCATGAGGCCCACGCCGAGCGTGTAGGTCCAGTTCAGCTGGCCGGCATGCAGCGCGCGGTCGCCCGGGCCGAAGCCTTGCCAGCCGAGCCGCATCGGTCGCCGGCCGAGGACCGAGCGCTGGGCGTGCAGCACGCCCTTGGGCCGGCCGCTCGTGCCCGAGGTGTAGATCAAAAAGGCGGGATCCTCGGGCGCGCTGTCGACCGGCGGGCGGGGTTTCAGCCCGTCCGCCTGCGCCTGCAGCTCGGCCGGATGGGCGATCCTCGGCGGCAAGGCGGCAGCGGTCGCGCCGCGCGGCTCGTCCGCCTGCACCAGAAGGGCGGCACCGCTCTCGCGGGTGAGCACGCCGAGCTCGCGCCGGGTGAGCATGAGCGAGCACGTCACCGGCACCAGCCCGGCCCCGATGGCAGCGAAGAAGAGCAGGGCGGCGTCGGCGCCGGTCGGCAGCCGCAGCAGCACGCGTTCGCCCGGCTCGAGACCCATGACCTGCAGAGCGGCGATCAGGCGACCCATGCGATCGGCGAAGCGGGCGAAGGTCCAGGCGTCCTTGCGCCCGTCGGCGTCGATGAAGACGACGGCGTCCCGCTCCGGCCACCTGGCCAGATTGCCGGCGAGGCAGTATGCGCTGAGATTGAAGACCGGCGGTATCGTCATGCCTGCTGCTGCCAGGTCTGCGGTCGGGCCGGCTTCCACTACGAGACTACCAGGACCCGGCATCCATCGCCAGGTCGCCGCCGGCCGAGCTGGAAGTCGTTCCAAGAGCCCGCTGAACCATCGCATGCGAAACGGCTTGCAAGCAACGGCAATAAGGCCGTCGGCGCCGATCCGCTTCTGGCCAGGTCAAAGCCCGTGGAGCCGCTGCGCCGACGGCGTGCGGCAGCCCGCGGGCCTGAGGGGTGGTCGTTTCGGGCAAGGCGGACTATAGTTGCCGGCAGCATCTGAACCAAAATCTGAACTCGAGGTGTGAGCTGGGCCAGGGAGGCCCCGCACGGAATGCAGAATTCTGAGTACAAGGTCCGCGCCGAGCATGTCTCCAAGATCTTCGGCGAGGCGCCGGACCGGGCCCTGGAGCTGCTGCAGGCGGGCGCGCCGAAGGAGGAGATCTACCGGGAGACCGGCAGCGTCGTCGCAGTCGCCGACGTCTCGTTCAGCGTGCGCAAGGGCGAGGTGTTCGTCGTCATGGGCCTCTCGGGCTCGGGCAAATCCACGCTGGTCCGCTGCATCAACCGGCTGATCCCGCCCACCGCGGGCGAGCTCTACATCGACGGCGAGGATATCGTGCGCGTGAGCCCCCAGCGGCTGCGCGAGATCCGCCTGACCAAGATCGCCATGGTCTTCCAGCACTTCGCCCTGCTCCCGCACAAGACGGTCGCGGAGAACGCGGAGTTCGGGCTCAAGATCCGCGGCGTGCCCCCGCAGATCCGCCGCGAGCGCGCGCTCGCGGCCCTCGAGCTGGTGGGGCTCGAGGCCTGGGCGGACACGGCGCCCGCCAACCTCTCCGGCGGCATGCAGCAGCGCGTCGGCCTCGCCCGGGCGCTCGCGGTCGACCCGGAGATCATGCTCATGGACGAGCCGTTCAGCGCGCTCGACCCGCTGATCCGGCGCGACATGCAGGAGGAACTGATCCGCCTCCAGCGCGATCTGCACATGACGATCGTGTTCATCACGCACGACCTGCACGAAGCGCTCACGATCGGCGATCACATCGCGATCATGAAGGACGGCAGCTTCGTCCAGGTCGGCACGCCCGAGGAGATCGTGGCGCATCCGAAGGACCCCTACGTGGCCTCCTTCACCCGGGACGTGGACCGCAGCCGCGTGCTCACCGCGCGCACGGTGATGCGGCCGGTCGAGGCCTTGCCGGTCGAGGAGACCACGCTCGCCAGGGTCCGCGAGCGCCTGCAGACCAGCGGCGAGCCGCTCTACGCGGTCGACCGGGAAGGCCGCCCCGTCGGTCTTCTGCTGGAGCGGGATCTGCGGCCGGGCGGCAAGGCGGAGGCGGCGGCGAGCCGTTCCTGGATGCGCAAGGACTTCCCGCGGGTCACGGAGGACACCAAGCTCGCGGACCTCTTCGGCCTCTGCCGGACCGGCCAGCCGATCGCCGTCGTCGACGTCGAGGGCCGCTTGGTCGGGGCGATCCGGCCGCTCGACGTGTTCGCGCAGCTCGGGAGCGAGGAGGCCGGGGCGCAGAGCCAGGGAGAGCCGCGCCGGGCGCCCGCGGAGCTCGCCGAAGCGGGAGCGGCCCATGGGTAACCTCTCGGACCTCTACACCCTGCCGCTCGACGACTGGATCGAGGCGTTCGTCAGGGGCTGGCTGGTGCCGAACTTCCGGCCGACGTTCCGGGCGATCCAGTGGCCGGTCGACCAGCTGCTGACCGGGATCGAGGGCATCCTGCTCGCAACGCCGTTCGTCCTGTTCCTGCTCTTGGCAGGTCTGGTCGCCTGGTGGGTGGCGGGGCGCAGCGTGGCGCTGTTCACGGTCGTCTCGTTCGCCTTCCTGGACCTCTTGGGCATCTGGCCCCAGACCATGACCACGCTCGCCATGGTCATCACCGCGGTCGTGTGCTGCGCGATCATCGGCATTCCGCTCGGCATCATCGCCGCACGCAGCGACCGCTTCGCCGCGGGCATCCGGCCGGTGCTCGACATCATGCAGACGACGCCCGCCTTCGTGTACCTGGTGCCGGTGGTCATGCTGTTCGGCGTCGGCATGGTGCCCGGCATCATCGCCACCATCATCTTCGCCCTGCCGCCGATCATTCGGTTGACCAACCTGGGCATCCGCCAGGTCCGGGGCGAGCTGGTCGAGGCAGGCTTCGCCTTCGGCGCGACCCAGCGCCAGGTGCTCTGGGAGATTCAGATGCCGCTCGCGATGCGCACCATCATGGCGGGGCTGAACCAGACGCTGATGCTCTCGCTCTCGATGGTCGTGATCGCCGCCCTGATCGGCGCCGAGGGGCTGGGGCTGATCGTCTTTCGCGGCATCGGCCGGCTGGACGTGGGCCTCGCCGCGCTCGGCGGCATCGGCATCGTGCTGCTCGCGATCGTGCTCGACCGCATCACCCAGGCGCTCGGCGAGCCCGAGGCACGGCTGCGGAGCACCGCCCGCCGGCACGCGGTGCTGGCGCGGATCTGGCCGGCCCGGGGTACGGCGGCGCCGGCGCCGCCGACCGAAGAGCCGCCGGGCGGCGCGGCCGCGCCCACGCGCCAGCGCTGATCGAGCGACCGACGGCGCCTGCGGGTCGCGCGGGCCGCCGTGGCCATGAGGAGGACCCGGCACCAAGAGGGAGAGACCGACATGACGATCTGGAGATTGAACACCGCGCTGGTCGCGGCGGTTGCGGGCGCGCTGCTCGCGACCCCCGTGGCCATGGGTCAGGAGCCCGGCGAGGGCAAGACCGCGCAGCCGGCGCGCCCGACCTGGGATACCGGCTGGTTCACGACGGCGATCTACGGCAAGCTGCTCGAAGAGCTCGGCTACGACGTGGCCGCCCCGAGCACGCTCGACAACCCGATCTTCTATCAGGCGGTAGCGCAGGGCGACGTCGACTACTGGGTCGAGGGCTGGTTCCCGCTCCACAACGAGTATCGCTCCGCGTTCGAGCAGGGCGCCGAGGTGGTCGGCTACGTCGCCGAGGGCGGCGCGCTGCAGGGCTACCTGATCGACAAGCGGACCGCCGACGAGCACGGGATCACCAACCTGGAGGACCTGAAGGACCCGGAGATCGCGGCGCTGTTCGACGGCACCGGCGACGGCAAGGCCGACATGGTCGCCTGCCCGCCGGGCTGGGGCTGCGAGCTGGTGATCGAGCACCAGATGGACGCCTACGATCTGCGCGATCACGTCAATACCATCCAGGCCGCCTACCCGGCCTCGATGGCGGATGCGATCGCCCGCTTCGAGCAGGGTGGATCGATTCTGTTCTACACCTGGACGCCGAACTGGACGGTGGGCCTCCTGCAGCCGGGCGAAGACGTGGTCTGGATCGAGGTGCCGCACCCGAGCCTGCCCGAGGATCAGGCGGAGTTCGAGGATGCGACCACCGTCGAAGGCGTCGAGGGCTGCGTCGACGACCCGTGCGAGATGGGCTGGCCCGCGAACGACATCCGGCCGGTCGCGAACAGCCAGTTCCTCGAGGAGAACCCGGCGGTGCGGCGGCTGTTCGAGGTGGCGCAGATTCCGCTCGACGCCATCTTCGAGCAGAATGCCCGGATGTTCGAGGGCGAGGACAGCGAGGCCGACCTCGAGCGTCACGCCGAGGAGTGGATCGAGGCCAACCGCGAGCAGGTCGACCAGTGGCTCGAGGAGGCGCGCGCCGCGGCGTCGTGAGCGCCTGAAGCGCAAGGAAAAT
>CAZXYL010000344.1:0-9372 GCA_964644915.1 uncultured Geminicoccaceae bacterium | reverse complement strand
CTCGAGGCCAGAGCGCCGCAGGTCGAGCTCGATCATCTGGCCTATCTCGCCCGGCAGCGGGCGGCGATCGCGCTGGCGACCGCCGACGAGCGCGAGGCTCTGGCGGAGATCGAGACGCTCGGGGCGGAGCGGGATCGCCTGATGCTCGGCGAGCGCGAGCGTGAGATCGAGTCTCTGCAGGAAGAGCTCGCGGCGCTGCAGGCGCAGCAGACCGAGCGCGGGCTGGTGGTGACGCTGGGCGACATCCTGTTCGATGTCGACGAGGCCCAGCTCACCCCCGGTGGCGAGCTGCAGGTCGCGCGGCTCGCCGACGCGCTGCGCCAGATGCCGGATCGCAACCTGCTGATCGAGGGCCACACCGACAGCACCGGCAGCGCCGCCTACAACCTCGATCTGTCGCAGCGCCGCGCCAGCGCGGTCGAGGGCCTGCTGATCGTCCAGGGGGTCGATCCGACCCGGATCGTGACCCGCGGCTACGGCGAGGGATATCCGGTCGCGACCAACGACACGACCGCCGGCCGCCAGCAGAATCGCCGGGTCGAGGTGGTGATCCTAGAGCCGGGCGAGGCGAGCGTGCCGCGCAGCTGAGCGGCACGCCCGGCGCGGCTCAGCGGTGGGCGCCGGGAATCCAGAGGACGTCGGCCGCACCCTTGTCGTTGAGGTGGCGGGCGAGCACGAACAGGTGGTCGGAGAGGCGGTTGAGGTACTGGATCGCAACCGGGCTGACCGCCTCGCGCGCGGCCAGCTGCGTGGTCAGGCGCTCGGCCCGGCGCACCACGGTGCGCGCCTGGTGGAGGAACGCCGCCGCCGGCCGGCCGCCCGGCAGGACGAAGGAATTGAGCGGCTTCAGACCGAGGTTGAGCGCATCGATCTCGTCCTCGAGCCGCTGCACCTGCTGCGGCTGGATACGCAGCACCCCGGCGTCTGCCGGATCGTCGCCCGGGCGGCACAGATCGGCGCCGAGATCGAACAGATCGTTCTGGATGCGCGCCAGCATGGCGTCCGCCACCGCCTCGGTGTGGAGGCGGGCCAGACCGATCACCGCGTTGGCCTCGTCGACCGTGCCGTAGGCGGCGACCCGCTGGTCGTGCTTGGGCACGCGCGCGCCGTCGCCGAGCGAGGTCCGGCCGCGGTCGCCCCCTTTGGTGTAGATCTTGGTGAGCGTCACCACGGCGGCGTGCCGATCAGTTGGCGGTGATCAGGATGATCAACAGCAGCATCACGGCGACCGCCTGCAACGCCACGCGCGCCTGCATCAGCTTGTTGCCGTATTTGCGGTTGAACTCGCCGCCGTGGAAGAAGCCGGCGAGGCCGATCGCCAGCACGCCGAGCGTCGCCAGCATGGCAACCATCAGCAGGCCTGTCAGAAGGCTCATGCGCGACCTCTCCTGCTCGCCCTGAACGCGCTCTTCGGAGCGCGTCAGGCTCGCGAACGCAGTTTCGGGACCCGATCTGCTCCAAAGCTAGGACGCCGGACCCGCTTTGCCCAGGCGTGCGATCACCGCGGCCTCACCGACCCGTGAAGCGGCCGCCGTTGCCGCCGGACGGTGCGACGCCGATCTCCCTGGCAGGATCCGAACATCGGAGGCTCGACCGTTGCACCGACTGGCGCTCGCGGCGCTGGCTTGTCTGTCGATCGCCGCGGGGCCGCTCGCGGCCGACCCGGCGCGCTGGCGCGGCGAATGGCCACAGACCGACTTCGACCGGCACAGCGTCGATCTCGCCGAGATCGTCTCGGGCGGGCCGCCCAAGGACGGCATCCCCTCGATCGACGATCCGGCCTTTGTCCCGGTCGCGGAAGCCGAGCTACCGGAGCGCGAGCCGGTGATCGGGCTGGTGCTGAACGAGGATGCGCGCGCGTATCCTCTGCGCATCCTGATGTGGCACGAGATCGTGAACGACATCGCCGGCGGCGTCCCGGTGGCGGTCACCTACTGCCCCTTGTGCAACACCGGGATCGTGCTCGACCGGCGGCTGGACGGCCGAGTGCTGGAGTTCGGCACCACGGGGAAGCTGCGGCATTCCGATCTCGTCATGTACGACCGCGAGACCGAGAGCTGGTGGCAGCAGTTCCTGGGCCTGGCGATCGTGGGCGAGATGACGGGCAAGCAGCTCCGGATGATCCCCTCGCGGCTGGAGTCCTTCGCCAGCTTCGCGGCGCGCGCGCCGGACGGCCTGGTTCAGGTGCCGAACGATCCGCGCCTGCGCGCCTATGGCGCCAATCCTTACGCCGGGTACGATCGGTCGGCGCGGCCGTTTCTCTACCGCGGTGATCTGCCCGAGGGCATCGCACCCCTCGCTCGTGTCGTGCGCGTGGGCGAGGAGGCCTGGGCGCTCGATCTGGTGCGCGAGGCGGGCGAGATCGAGACCGGCGATCTGCGCATCATCTGGGAGCCCGGCCAGGCCTCGGCGCTGGATACCGGCCTCATCGCCGAGGGCCAGGAGGTCGGCAACGTGGTCGTGCAGAGAAGGACCGGGCGGGGCTGGGAGGACGCCGTCTATTCGGTCGACTTCGCGTTCGCCTTCGGCGCCTTCCATCCGGACGGCAGGATCCACGTTGTCTGGCCGCCGGCCTGATGATGGGGCTCCGGCTCGACTTTACACGCCGAGCCATGGTCAAATAGGGGGACGCGCATCGGCAACTGACCCGAGCGCGGCGTACGGGCGAGGCATCATGGAGCGCCGACGAGCACCCTGGCTCCGCTCCCTGGCCGCGACCGTCCTGCTCGCCTCCGGAGTGTTCCTGGCGCTGGCCGGGCTGCGCGCGATCGGGGCGCTGCAGCCCTTGGAGCTGCTGCTCTACGATGCCTACCTCGGCTGGCGGGTGGCGAGGGCCGGGCCGGAGCGTGAGGTCGTGATCGTCGCGATCACGGATGCGGACGTGGACGGCGACACGACGCTGGACGACGGGCGGCTTGCCGCGGTGCTCGAGCGGCTCGTGGCGGCGCAGCCGGCCGCCATCGGCCTCGACCTGCTCCGCCATACGCCGGTGCCGCCGGGCGAGGCGGCGCTCGACCGGGTGCTGCGGGGGCACCCGGAGATCGTGGTCATCTCCGGCTATGACGATGCGCAGCAGGAAGGCCGGGCCGCGCCTGCCGCGGTCGACGACCCTTCCCGCATCGGGTTTGCCGACATGGATCTGGACCCCGATGGCATCCTGCGCCGCGGCCTGCTCTATCTCAGCGGCGGCGATGCGCCCGGCACCGCGCTCGCTCTGCGGCTTGCCGCGCGCTACCTGGCCGCGCGCGGCATCCACCCCGAGCCGGACGGGCCGCACCTGCGGTTGGGGGCGACCACCTACGTGCCGCTGCAGCCGGCCGACGGCGGTTACGCGACGCTGACACCGGGCGGCTATCAGTTCCTGCTGAGCCTGCCCGCCTGCGGCAGCGGCATCGCGACGCTCGCGGTCGGCGACATTGTGGCCGGCGCCCTCCAGGATCATGAGCTGCGCGGCCGCGTGGTCGTGCTCGGCAACCAGGTGCGGGACGCCAAGGACGTCTTCAAGCTGCCGGTCGAGTGTGCCGGCGGCGTCGAGCGGCAGGTCTATGGCGTGGGCCTGCACGCCCAGATCGTGAGCCAGCTGATCCGGCAGGCGAGCGGCGAGGCGGCTCCGGTGCAGACCCTCGGCCAGGTCCTGCGCGACCCGGCGCGCGGCCGGGCGGCCGAACTGGCGTGGATCTGGCTGTGGACCGTGGCCGGGGCCGTGAGCGCCTGGCGTTTTCGCCGGCCGGTGGCGCTCGCGACGGTCGCCGGGACGGGGCTGATAGGGCTGATCAGCCTGACCGTGCTCGCCTTCCTGACCCTCGGCTGGTGGTTGCCGGTCGTGCCGCCGGCGCTGGGGGCCGTGGTCGCGCTCGGCGCCGCGCTCGGCTACGTCCTGGCGCGCGAGAAGCTCAAGCAGGCACGCCTGGAGCGGCTGTTCTCGGCCTACGTCTCGCCCAGCATCACGCCGATCCTGTGGCGCGACGAGGACCACGAGACGGCCCCGCCCGCCGCGCGGGAGCTCGTCGCCACCGTGCTCTTCTCGGACATCCGCGGCTTCACCCCGATCTCTGAGCTCCTGCCCGAGCCCGAGCTGATGAGCTGGCTCAACGAGTACATGAGCGTCATGGCCGATCTGGTCCTGGCCCATGACGGCACCATCGAGAAGTTCGCGGGGGACGGGCTGACGGCCGAGTTCGGCGTGCCTGAGCCCCGCACCTCAGACGACGAGATCGCGGCCGACGCCCGCGCCGCGGTCGACTGCGCACGGGCGATGGGCGCGAGCCTCGTGGAGCTGAACCGGCGGTGGGCCGCGCGCGGCCTGCCCGAGATCGGCATCCGCGTCGGCATCCACACCGGCCCGATCGTGCTGGGCAATCTCGGCAGCGCGCGCCGGATGCAGTATTCGGTGATCGGCGACACGGCGAATACCGCGGCCCGGCTCGAGAGCTGGGGCAAGGACGATCCCGCGCTGAACCGTGATGGCGATCACTGTCGGATCCTGATCTCGGAGGCAACCTCGGCGCATCTCGACGCGGGCTACAGGATGGAGCTGGTCGGGAGCTTGCGACTCAAGGGCAAGCAGCAGCCCATCACGGTGTATCGTGTTCTGGGCGGGCCCGAGGCCGCGCCCGGGGAAAGGAGGCCGTCATGACGCCTCGAAGCAGGACGAGAGCGGCTTCGGTTGGGGTCGCCTGGCTGTTGCCGCTGGCGGTGGGTGTGCTCGGCGATCTCGCCTTCGCCGATGAGCAGTCGGACCGGCCGGCACCGGCCGAGCGCATCGTCTACGTGCCGCCCGACCTCGGCGCGCCGCCCACGCGCACGCTGGCGGCGGTGCGCGGCGAGGGCGAGCAGCCGCTGGTCCAGGTCCTGGCGCCCGAGGAGACCGGGTTGACGCTGGAGGCGCAGCCGACGCTGTACTGGCTCGTGGCGGCGCCGACCGAGGCGCCGCTGGAGGTGACGCTGATCGACGAGGCGGGCATCGAGCCGCTGCTCGAGGTCGACCTGGGGCCGGCGCGCGCAGCCGGCCTGCACGACCTCCAGCTGGCCGAGCACGGCATCGAGCTGAAGCCGGACATCGAGTATCGCTGGTCGGTCGCGCAGGTCATGGACCCCGCGCAGCGCAGCGCCGATCTGGTCTCGAGCGGCACCATCCGGCGCGCCCTGCCGGGGCCCGACCTCGCGCACGGGATGGAGCAGGCCGATCCGATGCAGAAGCTCGAGGTGCTGGCCGGGCACGGCTACTGGTACGATCTGATCGCGCTGCTGTCCGCGGGCATCGCGACCCAGGCCGAGAACCTGGAGCTGATCCGGCTGCGCGCCGATCTTTTGGAGCAGGTGGGGCTCGAGGAGGCCGCGGCCGAGGACCGCAAGGCGATCGGGGCTCAGTAGAGGGCGGCTCGGATCTCGAAGTGCAGACCGAGGTCCTGGAGATCCCGCTGATCGGGCTCGGGCACGCTGCGTAGCGGGACGCCGAAGTCGAGCCGCGCCTGCACTCTCGGGCTCGGCTGCCAGCGCAGGCCCGTGCCCACGCTGTAAATGAGCTTGGGGTCGGGCGTGCCGGTGGCGTTGTTCCAGCCGCCGCCGGCGTCGACGAAGGGGACGAGCTGGACGGCACCATCGTCCGGCCCCTGCGCGAGGCCCGGGATCTGCACCCGGCCGAGCGGGATGCCGAGCTCCGCCGAGGTGATCCAGCCGGAATCCCGCACCAGCTGGTTCTCCCGATAGCCGCGCACCGTCTCCAGCCCGCCGATGCCGATGCGCTCGATCGGCAGGAGCGGGTCGGGCGTGAGCTGGACATCGGCGCGCAGCCTGATCTGCCAGCCGGCGTCGCCGAGGCGGCGCGCGTACTGCGCCTGGCCGAGCCACGTGAAGAACCGGCCGTCCGGCACCTCGCCCGGGTTGCGCGTGGCGCCCAGCGCATCCAGGCCCAGGCTCTCGGTCGAGCGCAGGACCAGCACCTGGTCCTGCGAGCGGTGCTGCCACTGCTGGGCGAGGCGCAGCGCCGTGACGTCGCTGCGGCCGTCCTGCACGCCCGGGGAGAAGGAGAAGCGGCGACCGAGCAGGAAGGTGGTGCTGCGCTCGCGTTCCAGGGCGAGCTCGAGCCGGAGCTCGTCGTCGAGGGTGCGCAGCACCGGCCAGCTGAGGCCGAGCTGGACGCGGCGATGCTCGCTCTCGACGTCGATCTCGCTGAACGGCTCCTCCACGACGCGCGAATCGGTGACCTCGGCGGCGAGAAAGAAGCGCAGGTCGCGCGCCGTGAGCGGGACCGAATAGCCGGCCCCGAAATGGCGCACGCCCTCGGTGAGGCCGAGCTCGAAGCGGAGGGGATCGCTCAGGCCGACCAGGTTCGCGATCGTGAGCGAGAGCTCGCCGTGCAGGCTGCCGATGCTGGGGGAGCGGTCGTTCGCGACGCGCACCGTCGGCTGGAAGCGGGGCGCCTCGGTGATGTCGACCTCGAGCCGGGCTTCGCCGGCCCGGACCCCGGGGCCCAGCCGCGCGTCGATGCGGTCGATCGCGGGATCCGCGAGCAGGAGCTGAATGCGCTCGCCGAGCGCGTTCACGTCGAGCGGCGGCCCGGCGCCCGGCCGCAGCCGGTCCTCGACGAAGGACGGCAACAGCGAGGTTGCCCCCGAGATGCGGATCTCGCCGAGCTCGCCTTCGATGATCCGAACCTCGAGGATGCCGTCCTCGACCACCTGATCGGGGACGACGGCGCCGGAGTTGATGTAGCCCCGGGTCACGTAGTGACGCGTGAGGGCGTCGCGCAGCGCCAGCAGCTCCTCGGTCGCGAGGCGGCGCCCGAGGTAGGGCGCCGCGACCGCCGCCAGTTCCTCCTCGGTGAAGACCGTGTTGCCGATCACCCGCAGCGCGCGCACGAGCACGCGCGCGCCGGTCGCCGGCCGATCGGGGTCGGGCCGCGGCAGCGGCGGCAGCTCGAATGCCGGCGCCTCATCGGGCCGGAAGTCCGGCAGGGGTGGCCGTTCGTCTCCGGGGCCCGGCAGCCCGAGGCTCGAGGGCGGGGCGATCTGGGCACAGGTCGGCCCGGCGAGGAGGGCGACGAGAGCGAGCGTAGCCACACCGGCCGGGGCCAGGTCCCGGGTCGGCTTCAACGGCGCGGGGGTGCCCGGCCCGCGCTCGTTCATCGGGCGGTCAGGTGCGAAGACATACTCCTGAGCAACATCATTTCGGCCCGATGCGGTTGTCCACAGGCGTGCGCCGTGATTTATGGCAGATGGGAGGAAACGAGAATGGGCAAAATCCGTCGTTGGCCCTCGATCGCTGCGCGCGCAGCTGGCCTCGCGGGGCTTGTGGCGCTCGTGAGCTGCAGCTCGGCGCCCGAGGTGCTACCGCCGTACAAGAGCGCAGCCTACCAGGGGCCGCACTATAAGCTCGGCAAGCCTTACCGGATCAACGGCCGCTGGTACCAGCCCGAGTTCGTGTCCCATTACCAGGCGGTCGGCGTCGCGTCCTGGTACGGCCGCCGCTTCCACGGCCGCCCGACCGCCAACGGCGAAGTCTACGACATGCACGCGCTCACCGCCGCGCACCCGACCCTGCCGCTGCCCAGCCTGGTGCGGGTCACCCACCTGCAGAACGGGCGGAGCCTGGTGCTCCGGGTCAATGATCGCGGCCCGTTCGTCAAGAACCGGGAGATCGACCTCTCCCAGGGGGCGGCGCGCGCGCTCGGCTTCGAGCGGCAGGGCCTCGCCCGGGTGCACGTCGCCTGGCTGGGCCTCGCGCGGCTCGAGGATGCGATCGTGGCCCTCGATCAGCCGCTCCGCAACTGGGATGACACGGCGACGATCGTGCTCGCCGACAACGAGATCTGCGCGCCGGTGCCGCGCTACGTCTGGGTCTGCTGATCACTGAGCGGGCCGCGGGCAAACCATGGCTGCCACGCTTTTCGCCGCTCCCCTGATGCCGTATGAAGCGCGCCGAGGCTGACCGGCGGGCCAACAGCCACTATAGGGGACGGGGCATGCAGGTGACGGCAGACGCGCTCTTGCGCATCACGCGCGCGATCTTCGAGGCCGCGGGCTCGTCCTCTGAGGAAGCGGAGAAAGTCGCGAGCCGTCTGGTCGAGGCGAACCTCTGCGGCCACGACTCCCATGGCATCATTCGCGTCCACCAGTATGTGAGCTTCATCCGGAGCGGCGAGCTGATGCCCAACCAGACGGCCGCGGTCGTGCGCGACGTCGGCGCCGTGGCGGTGCTGGACGGGCGGCAGGGCTTCGGTCAGATCGTGGCCGAGCAGGCGATGACGCTCGCGATCGACAAGGCGAAGCGCTTCGGCATCGGCTTGGCGACGCTGCGCAACTCCTCGCATGTCGGACGGCTCGCGGACTGGGTCATCATGGCGACCGACGAGGGCCAGGCCGCGATCATGCTCTGCAACGGGCTGGGCTCCCGCCTGCTCGTGGCGCCCCACGGCGCGAGGGATGCGCGCGGCTCGACCAACCCCTTCGCGATCGCCATGCCGGTGCCAGGGGGCGAGCCGATCGTGCTCGACTTCGCGACCTCCGCGATCGCCGAGGGCAAGGTGCGCGTCGCGAGCAACCGCCGCGTCCAGGTGCCGGAGGACTGCCTGATCGACGCACAAGGCCGGCCGACCCGCGATCCCGACGCGCTGTATCAGGACCCGTCCGGAGCGCTGCTGCCGTTCGGCGGCGCGCTCGGCGGGCACAAGGGCGGCGGCTTGTGGGTGATGTGCGACCTGCTCGCGGGCGCGCTCTCGGGCGGCCGCTGCGCGCACCCGCCGGAGGCGGGCGAGCCGGGGTTCGTCAACAACCTGATCGCAATCGCGATCGCGCCCGAGCTGTTCGCGGACCTGGACGGCCTGTGGGCGGAGGTCCGGGACTACGCCACCTTCATCAGAAGCGCGCGGCCGCGCATGCCGGAGGGCCTGGTGCTGCTGCCGGGCGATCCCGAGCGGCGCTCGCGCGAGCGCCGGCTGCGCGAGGGCATCCCGGTCGAGGAGGCGACCTGGGCGCAGCTGATGGAGGCGGCCGCCACGGTCGGGCTCGCGCCGGACGAGCTCGAGCGGCTCGCGGGCGCATCCCCGGCTTGATGTCTGGCGGCGAAGTCGCCATGATCGGACGCAATCAAGTGGACGTGGTGCTTAGGGACGGGCGAGCGGATCATGGCATCGGTGGACATCGACAAGGTCGACAAGTTCTTCGGCTCGACGCAGGTGCTGTACGAGGTCGAGATCGACATCCCGGACGGCGAGTTCGTGGTCCTGGTCGGCCCCTCGGGCTGCGGCAAGTCGACTCTGCTGCGGATGATCGCGGGGCTCGAGGAGATCAGCCGCGGCGAGATCTCGATCGGCAATCGGGTCGTGAACAACGTCCCGCCCAAGGATCGGGACATCGCCATGGTGTTCCAGAA
>CAZXYL010000343.1:0-3567 GCA_964644915.1 uncultured Geminicoccaceae bacterium | reverse complement strand
CGCCGATGACGTTCATGACCGGGTTCTCACCAGTGTAGATCACGATGTTTGCCTGCGACCCGTAGCGGATGCCGGCGGGTCGGTCCGTCTCGAAGACCAGACGCACAGGGAAGCGTTGGGGCTCGCGCACCCAACCGCCCGCGTCGCGGATCGCGGGTAGTCCTGTCGCGGGATCGGTCCGGTCCTGGGACACGCCCCAGCCGACGCTCTCGACGCGGGCCGCAAACACGCGGCCGGGAAGCGAATCGAGGACCACCTCGGCGGGACTCCCCGCGCCCACGTGCTCGAGGCTGTTCTCCTTGAAGGCGGCGGCAATCCAGACGGTGCCGGCGTCGATGAAGGTCAGGCTCGGCTGGCCGGCGCCGATGACCTGCCCGACCGCGAGCTGGAGATTGGTGATGACGCCTGCCGAGGGTGCGCTCACCGTCGTTCTCAGAAGGTCCAGCCGCGCCCGCTCCAGGGCGGCGAGCGCTTCTTTGAGCTGAGGGTTGTCCTCGCCGGCCGGGCCGAGCTCCTCCCGGGCACGCACCAGATCAGCCTCGGCAGCCGCCACCGTCGCCTCCGCGGAATCCAGCGCCGCCGTGGCTTCGTCAGCCTTGGCGCGAGCATAGACGCCGCGCTCCACCAGTTCCATGGCGCGCTGCGTCTGCTCGCGGACGTTGTCCCGGTTGGCGCGGGCCTCGAGCAGCCGCGCCTGGGATACGTCGACCGCTGCCGTGCTGGCGCCGATGGTCTGCCCGATGCGCTCGAGCCGGGCCTCCGCTTCGGTGACGGCGATCGCGTAGGGTTGCGGATCGACGCGGAAGAGAACGTCTCCAGGCGCTACGGGTGCGTTGTCGAGGACGCCGACTTCGGTGACGCGGCCGCCGACCTCGGCCGCCATGGGCACCACGTACGCTTGCACCACGGCCTGCGACGTGGATGGCGTACGTCGCTCCATCAGGACCGACAGAGCGAACAGGATGAGCGCGATCCCGACGACAACGAGCGCGGTGCGTCGCAGGGGATTGGTCGGCTGCGGCGCGCGCTCGACCTCGGCCGGGGCGGCCGCTTCGGGTGCGCTCGCGGGTGCCTCCGCGGGGCTCTCGGACATCTTTCCGGCCTCTATGTTGGGCTCAGTGCGCGACCGCCTCGATCAGACCAAGATCCCGCAGGCTCGAGATCATGAGCTGGATGGCCAGAGCCGCGAGCAGGAGCCCGACGATCTTGCCGACCACCAGCATCACCCCGCCGCCACCTGACTTGAGCAGCCGGTCGGCCGAGAGCAGTATTGCGAGATTGAGGGCCATGATCACGAGAACCATTGCTGCGAGAACCAGCATGTCGACCAGGGTGTTCTTCGCGGCAATGATGGTCACGATCGCCACCAGGCCTTGCGGCGTCGCCATGAGTGGCATGGCGAGTGGATAGACGGCGATGTCCGGCGAGGGCAGCGCGTCGGATGCCGCCATCTTCTTCTCTTCGCCCATCACCATGTCGAGGGCGAAGAGAAGAAGGATGATGCCGCCCGCGATCTTGAGCGCCGGCAACGAGACATGGAACAGGCCGAGGAGATTCTGTCCGATGAAGACGAAGAGCAGGCACACGATGGTGGCCACTGCCACCGTCTTGATGGCGACCTGACGACGGAAGGAGCGGTCGGCGTTGCCGGTGAGCTTCGCATAGACGATCGCGGCCTTCAGCGGGCCGATCGTAATCAGAAGGATGACGAAGATATCTGCGAGGCCGAGCTCGAGGCGCATGGGTCGGTCCTTTAGTGTTCGTCGGGTTCAGCCGCCTTGGCCGCTGGCGGCGCGCTGCTCAATTTCGCCGCTTCGCAAAGGCGCTGGAGGTGGCTCGGAGACTACCCGCCGCCCTCACCCGGCCGGCGTGTACCAGATGGGCGAGGTGTAGGCGCGCTCCTGGGTGGTCATCGGCGCCTCGGGCGGCATCTCCGTGCCGAAGCGCTTGGCGTCGTAGGCGGTCCAGCGCGGGGTCGGGATCTCGATCACGCGGGCGTAGTAGAAGGCGCGCTGGTCGGGATCGAACTCCGGGTCCTCCCACACCGTGATCAGCTCGGGGTCGCCGATCGTGTTGGTCCAGAGCGCCTCGGCGACGTCGACCGTGTCGCCGACCGGCGGCAGCTTGCCGTCGGCGCCGGGCTGGCGCTCGTCGGCATCGCTCCAGACCACGTCGTAGACCTTCTCCTGAGTCTCGCCGTCGGCATCGAGCCAGCCTTTGATGATCTGGATGCGGTCGAGGTTGGCGCCGATCGGATCTTTGAGCGCCGCGACCAGGAAGGTCGGCGCCTTGCCCTCGGGCGCGTCGCGCAGGTCGCCGCCCATCGGCACGCCCTTGGTGTACCCCGCCTCGGCGGGCAGGCGGGTGTGGGTGTCCTGCTCATCGAAGTCCCAGCCGCCGAAGAAGCGCACGATCAGGCGCGAGCCGGTGGTGGCGTAGGTTTCGCGCCGCTCCATGGCATCGAAAAGCGCCTCGCGCGTGTTCGCCGTCGCCCAGACCGCGGCGTAGCCCGAGGCGGTCATCTCCCAGTCCATGATCACGGCCTCGCCGCGATTGATGAACGGATTCGAGCCGCGCTCGGGGCTCGGCTCGGTGCTCGAGGTCTTACCGAAGAAGTTCTCCTCCTCGACCGCGGTCAGTCCTGTGTGCGCATCGGTCGAGCCGATCATGCCGAACTTGTACGGGTTGACGCCGAGGTCCTGCTCGAGCTTGAGGCCGTTCCTGAGCGCCGAGCGGGCGTACTCGAACTCGAGCATTTCCGGCTGCTTCGCCTCGCTGAGGTCGAGGTTGCCCTTGTCCCAGGTCTCGTAGTCGGCGAACTCGTCATTGGGCGAGAGGAACGGGTGCGCCTCGCCATCGCCCTTGATCTGCGTCGCCTCGTACAGCGGCTCCCAGCGGGCGCGGATCTCCGCGTACTCGCGATCGATCGGCCGGCCGGTGAACGACTCGATCATCGGGAACATGCGGCCATTGCTGAGGTTGCCATTGTGGGCGATGGCCAGCACGTCGCCGCCGGTCTTCTCCTCGTACGCCGCCATCCACTGCCAGAGGTCGCGCGGGTTGTCGCTGCCGAGCGGCGGCAGCACCGTGAACGGTTCGACCAGGCTGGCCCGCGCCTCGCCATCGCGGAAGATGACGTTGCGGTGCAGGTTGTTGCCGCCGGTGTTCGAGGTCCACTCGTAGCCGATGAAGGCGGTGAAGCGGCCGGGCTCGTTTGCCGCCTCGGCCGCAGCGATGGTGTCCCGCCAGGTCGAGCGGTAGGCCGCGGAGCCCGGTTGGAAGAGCAGCGCTTCAGGGAACGTGCCCTGAGAAAAGCCCACGATCATCTCGATCGCCGCATCGGCGCCCTCGCCCGCCTGGATCATGTTGTACCAGCGGCGGCCGGTGGCATCTGCCAACACCTTGGGGTCGCCCGATAGAAGCTTGGGGAAGAAGCCCATGTTGTCGGAGTGGTCCGCCACCACCAGGAAGTCGAGCGGCCGGGACAGCTTGACCTGCTGGCCGCTGGACGCGGTGATCTCCTCGCCCCGCGCCAGGCGATAGGCATCCGGAGGATTGAGACGCGCC
>CAZXYL010000342.1:0-14717 GCA_964644915.1 uncultured Geminicoccaceae bacterium | reverse complement strand
GCCGCAGGCCCGGCGGCGCACCCCGAGCCGGCGTTGAGCGAGGCCTGATCATGGCGGAACGGGTGAGCGCTGGCGTGGCGCCCCGGCTCGAGCTCGAGGGCATCACCAAGCGCTTTCCGGGCGTGCTCGCCAACGACCGGGTGAGCTTCAAGGTGCTGCCCGGCGAGATCCACGCGCTCCTGGGCGAGAACGGCGCCGGCAAGAGCACGCTGGTCAAGATCATCTACGGCGTGCTCGCGGCCGATGCCGGCCGCATCCTCTGCGACGGGCGCGAGGTCCAGATCAGGAGCCCGCACGAGGCGCGCGCGCTCGGCATCGGCATGGTGTTCCAGCACTTCTCCCTGTTCGACGCCATGAGCGTGCTGGAGAACATCGCGCTCGGCGTGGACGACGCCCGCGACCTGCGAGCGCTGGCGCGCCGCATCGTCGAGGTCTCGCACGCCTACGGCCTGCCGCTCGACCCCAAGCGCCACGTGCACACGCTCTCGGTCGGCGAGCGGCAGCGGATCGAGATCGTCCGCTGCCTGCTGCAGAACCCCAAGCTTCTGATCATGGACGAGCCGACCTCGGTGCTCACGCCGCAGGAGGTGCAGCTGCTGTTCCGCACCCTGCGCCAGCTCGCGGCGGAGGGCTGCTCGATCCTCTACATCAGCCACAAGCTGGAGGAGATCAAAGCGCTCTGCGATACCGCGACCATCCTGCGCCAGGGCCGCGTCGTCGCGACCTGCGATCCGAAGCGCGAGACGGCACGCTCGATGGCGCAGATGATGATCGGGGCGGAGCTCACGACGCTTGCCCGGCGCGAAGGCCGGACCCTGGGCGAGCCGCGGCTGACGGTGTCGAAACTGAGTCTGAAAGCGCCGGATCCGTTCAGCACCAGCCTTCAGGACATCAGCCTCGAAGTGCGCGCGGGCGAGATCTTCGGCATCGCAGGCGTGGCCGGCAACGGGCAGCGCGAGCTGTTCGAGGCGCTGTCCGGCGAGCGCACGGCGGACCGGGGCGACGTGGTCCGGCTGGAGGGCCGGCCGGTCGGCCGCCTGGACGCCCAGCGGCGGCGCGGTCTCGGCCTGTGCTGCATCCCGGAGGAGCGCCACGGCCACGCCGCCGTGCCCGACATGACGCTGACCGAGAACGCGATCCTGAGCGCCTGGCGGCGGATGAAGCTCGTCGCCTCCGGCCTGATCCGCCGCATGCGCGCGCGCGATTTCGCGAGCAGCGTGGTCGAGCGTTTCCGGGTCGTGACCGCCGGCGTCGATCATGCGGCATCGAGCCTCTCCGGCGGCAATCTGCAGAAGTTCATCGTGGGGCGCGAGATCCTGCAGGCGCCGGGCGTGCTGATCGCCGCGCAGCCGACCTGGGGCGTCGATGCGGGTGCTGCGATGGCCATCCATCAGGCCCTGCTCGACCTCGCCGGCAAGGGTGCCGCGGTGCTGGTCATCTCCCAGGATCTCGACGAGCTGTTGGCGCTCACCGATCGCATGGCGGTCATGAACGAGGGACGGCTCTCGCGGCCGCTGATCACGCGCGAGGCCGATATCGAGGAGATCGGGCTGCTCATGGGCGGCCTGCATGGGCTGGAGCTGGAGCCCGCGCCGGCGGAGCACGGGAGCGCCGCCCATGTCGCTTAGGATCGAGCCCCGGCACGAGGGCTCCCGGGCGATGGCGCTGGCGACGCCGCTGCTCGCGGTGGCGCTCACGGTGACCACGGGCTTCCTGATGTTCGCCCTGATGGGCTACGACCCGACGCTGACCCTCTACCACTTCTTCGTCTCGCCGGTGCTCTCGCTATACGGCCTCGCCGAGCTCGGGATCAAGGCGACGCCCCTGATCCTGATCGGAGTGGGGCTCGCCATCGGGTTCCGGGCGGGCGTCTGGAACATCGGCGCCGAAGGCCAGCTCACGCTCGGCGCCATCTGCGGCGGCGGGCTCGGGCTCTGGTTATCGAATCAGGAGGGCGCCTGGATCCTGCCCGCGATGTGCCTCGCCGGCATTCTGGGCGGCATGGCGTACGCGGCGATCCCGGCGCTCCTCAAGACCCGTTTCGGGGTCAACGAGATCCTGACCAGCCTCATGCTGACCTACGTCGCGACGCTCCTGCTCAGCTACCTGGTCTACGGCCCCTGGAAGGACCCGGACGGCTACGGCTTTCCGGAATCGCGCATGTTCACGGCCGACCAGACGCTGCCGGTGATCCTCGATGGCACGCGGCTGCACCTGGGCGCGCTGGTGGCGCTCGCGGTGGCGCTCGCGGGCTGGCTGGTCATGAGCCGGACGATCGTGGGCTTTCAGGTCAAGGTGATCGGCCAGGCGCCGCAGGCGGCGCGCTTTGCGGGCTTCAACCGCAACCGCGCGATCATCTACTGCTTCCTCGCGGCCGGCGGACTCGCCGGGCTCGCCGGCCTGTTCGAGGTCGCAGGCCCGATCGGCCAGCTCGTGCCGGTGATCTCGCCGGGCTACGGCTTCACTGCCATCATCGTGGCCTTCCTCGGCCGTCTCCACCCGCTCGGCGTGGTGCTCGCCGGGCTGCTCATGGCACTCTCCTATCTCGGCGGCGAGAACGCGCAGATCGCGGTCGGCCTGCCGCAGGCGGTCACCGGGGTGTTCCAGGGCATGCTCCTGTTCTTCCTTCTGGCCTGCGATCTGCTCGTGCGTTACCGCATCCGCTGGGTCCGGCGCGGCGCCCTGAGCCCGCGGGAGGTGCCGGCGGAATGACGATCGATGCCACGGTCCTGCTGCTGGTCACCGTGATCGGCGCGGCGACGCCCCTGATCTACGCCGCGCTCGGCGAGTTGGTGGTCGAGAAGTCGGGCGTGCTCAACCTGGGCGTCGAGGGCATGATGCTCGCCGGTGCCGTGAGCGCGTTCGCGATCGCGATCCTGATCGGCAGCGGCCCGCTCGCGATCGCGGTCGGTGCGCTCGCCGGCGCCATCCTCGCCCTGATCTTCGCCGTGCTCACGGTCTCGCTGCTGGCCAACCAGGTGGCGACGGGCCTCGCGCTCACCATCTTCGGCATCGGCCTCTCGGCCCTGGTCGGGTCCGTGTTCGTGGGCATGCCGGCGCAGCGGCTGCCGCGGCTGCACCTGGCCGGGCTCTCGGATCTGCCGATCGTGGGGCCGCTGTTGTTCAGCCACGACTTTTTGGTCTACTTCGCGATCTTCATGGTCGCGGTCGTGGCCTGGTTCCTCACCCGCACGCGCGCGGGCATGATCTTGCGCGCGGTCGGCGAGTCGCACGACGCGGCGCATTCGATCGGCTACCCGGTGATGCGTATCCGCTACCTCGCGATTCTGTTCGGCGGCGCCATGGCCGGGCTCGGCGGTGCCTTCCTCTCCCTCTCCTACACGCCGATGTGGATCGAGCAGATGACGGCCGGGCGCGGCTGGATCGCGCTCGCCCTGGTCGTGTTCTCGGCCTGGCGGCCCTGGCGCCTGCTGCTGGGAGCCTACCTCTTTGGCGGCATTACGATTCTGCAGCTGCACGCGCAGGGCGCTGGCACCTTCGATGCGCCGGCGCAGCTGCTCTCGATGCTGCCATACATCGCCACCATCCTGGTCCTCACCATCATCTCGGCCGGACCCTGGAAGGGCTGGCTGAACGCGCCGGCTTGCCTCGGCAAGCCGTTCCATCCCACCGTCTGATCACGAAAGAGCGCTCGGGGAGAACAGAACATGTCAGCGCGCATCACTCGCAGGAGCCTGCTCGGCACGGCGGCCGCCACGGGCGCGGCGCTCGGTTTCGGCGTCCCGGTCCTGGCGCAGGAACAGCTCCGCGTCGGCTTCGTCTACGTGGGGCCGGTCGGCGACCACGGCTGGACCTACCGGCACGACGTCGGCCGCCAGGCGGTCGAAGAGCATTTCGGCGACCAGGTCGTCACCCGCTTGGTCGAGAACGTGAGCGAGGGGCCGGACGCCGAGCGCGTCATCCGCCAGCTCGCGACCGGCAACGATCTGATCTTCACGACCTCGTTCGGCTTCATGAACCCGACCGAGCGCGTGGCGCGGCAGTTCCCCGATATCAAGTTCGAGCACTGCACGGGCTACAAGACGGCCGAGAACATGGCGGTCTACAATGCGCGCTTCTACGAGGGCCGCACGGTCATCGGCAACATCGCCGGCCACCTGAGCCAGACCGGCACGATCGGCTACATCGCGTCCTTCCCGATCCCCGAGGTGGTGATGGGGATCAACGCCTTCTTCCTCGCGGGGCGCAAGATCAACCCCGACCTCGATATCCGGATCGTGTGGGTCAATACCTGGTACGACCCGGGCCGGGAGGCGGACGCGGCGCGGACCCTGATCGATCAGGGGGCCGATATCCTGGTCCAGCATACCGACAGCCCGGCGGCGCTGCAGGTGGCAGAGGAGCGGGGCGTCTACGCGTTCGGGCAGGCCTCCGACATGCGCAGTTTCGCGCCCAACGCCCAGCTCACGGCAATCATCGACGACTGGAACGACTACTACATCGAGCGCGTGCAGGCCGCGATCGATGGGACCTGGGAGAGCCACAACATCTGGTGGGGCCTGAAGGAGGGCATGGTCGACATCGCACCCTATGGCCCGGCGGTGCCCGAGGAGGTCGCCAAGGAAGCGGACGAGATCAAGGAGGCGATCATCGCGGGCGAGCTGCACCCGTTCGAGGGGCCGATCCACAACCAGGCGGGCGAGCAGGTGGTCGGCGAGGGCGAGCACCTGTCGGATGAGGAGATCCTGCGCATGGACTACTACGTCCAGGGCATCCAGGGGCGGCTGCCGACCTAGGATCCGGTCAGAGCCGGGCGGGCGCTCGGGTCCGCCCGGGAGTTCCGCCGACGATCGCCATGGCGCGCCTCGTCTACCTCGACCATATGGCGACGACGCCGCTCGATCCGCGCGTGTTCGAGGCGATGCGGCCATGGCTGGACGGCACGCGTTTCGGCAACCCGCATTCGGCCACTCACCGCGCCGGGTGGGAAGCGGCGGAAGCCGTGGAGGCGGCGCGCGCGGAGGTGGCGGCTCTGATCGGCGCGCGCCCCGGCGAGATCGTGTTCACCTCGGGCGCCACCGAGGCCAACAACCTGGCGCTGTTCGGGGCCAGTCGCGCAGGCGGCGCGGTGATTGTCTCCGCGATCGAGCACCCGAGCGTGCTCGAGTGCCTGCCCGCGCTCGAGCGGCGCAGCCGGCGCACCCGGGTGGTTCCGGTGGACCATGACGGCCGGCTGCGGCTGGACGAGCTCGGGCCGGTCGGCACCGGTGATGTCGTCTCGATCATGGCGGCCAACAACGAGGTCGGCACGATCCAGCCGCTGGCCGAGATCGCCCGGCTCTGCCGCGAGCGCGGCGCGCTCTGCCACACCGATGCGGTCCAGCTGCTCTCGACCGAGGCACTCGACGTGCACGCGCTCGGCATCGATCTGCTCAGCCTCTCCGGCCACAAGCTCTACGGGCCGATGGGCATCGGCGCGCTCTTCGTGCGCGACGGGATCGCGCTCGAGCCGCAGCTGTTCGGCGGCGGCCAGCAGGGTGGCGCGCGCCCGGGCACGCTGCCGACAGCACTTTGCGTCGGCCTGGGCGAAGCCTGCCGCATTGCGCGCGCGCAGCGCGATCACGATGCCGCCCGGCTGAAGGACTTGCGCGACCGGTTATGGCAGGACCTGGCGGCCCGCGTTCCGCGCGCACGGCGCAACGGCAGCCCCGAGCATGGCATCCCGGGCTGCCTCAACGTCACCTTCCCCGGCCTCGACGCCGAGGATCTTCTGCTCGATCTGCCCGAGCTGGCGCTCGCCACCGGCTCCGCCTGCGCATCGGGAAGATCCGGCCCTTCGCACGTGCTGCTGGCGATGGGCCGCTCGGCCGCCGACGCGCACGCCAGCATCCGCTTCGGCCTTGGCCGGGGCACGACCGATGAGGATCTCCGCCGCGTGGTCGAGCAGATCGGCGCGAGTTCGGGTTGAGCCGTTCACGCGCGGCCGCACCGGCGGCATCGCCGCGAACCTTCAGGCGGGGACGAATTGAATGGCCAGGCGGAGGCTCGTCTGCCCGCTCATGGAAACGATACGGCCGCCGTTCACGACCACATAGGGCTCGGTGATCGTGCGCCCGAGCAGGCGGTCGCCCTGGCGCACCAGGGAGTGCAGGTAGATCGCGGCACCGTTCTGCAGGCCGTCGAGCAGGTGCCGGTCGGTGGTGATCACCTGTATCGCCTCCATCCGCTCGTCGACCAGCACCGCACCGACCTCGCCGACCGCGACCGGCGTGCCGGCCTTGACCACGATCCAGCTGTCCTCGCGCAAGCTGGGCGTCATGGTCTCGAGCGCGGTGTCCACCGCGAGCGTCGCGATCGCCCGGCAAGGCACGATGGAGTTGTGCAAAACCGCGACCGCAGCCCCGAACTCCGGATTCTCGCGCAGGGCGCAGCCGATGTCCGGCCGGCGCTCGACCCGCGCCGAGTTGCGCGCGTAGACCCGCCGGGTGCGGTCGACCGCGATCATGCCGGCATCGGCCTCGGGATTGGCCTCGAGCACCGCATCGATCGCCTCTTGCGCGGAGGCGCCCCGCCGCATCAGCTCCAGCACCTCGACGTTGAGCGGCACGCCGCGCTGGCCGACGAGGTTGGGCAGGCGGTGCCCGGTGACCAGGCCGGCGCGCAGATCCGCGGGCACGAACTGGGCCAGCGGCAACGGCCGGTCCGGCCCGCTCGAGATCAGCCCCGCGAGCGGGGCGGCGGCAAACCGCGTCGGTGGCAGCGTGCCCGTGGTCTCGCCCTCGATGAACAGCGTGCGCGTGCCGCCGCGCTGCGTTTCCGCGCGCAGCAGATCGCCCTCCTCGGTGATCGCGACGAAGGTCGCGAAGCCGCCCACGGCACCCCTGGCGACGCGCTCGACCGCGCGCAGGGCATCGAAGATCGCCTGGCCCGCCATCGGCCCCGTTGCCGCGATCCCGATAGTCACGACCGGCTCCTCAGCGCAAATGGCAGGCGACGCGCTGGCCGGGCGCCACCTCCCGCAGGAGGGGCTCCTCGACCCGGCAGCGCTCGAACGCGTACGGGCAGCGGGTATGGAAGCGGCAGCCGGACGGCGGGTTGACCGGGCTCGGCACATCACCCTTCAGGATGATGCGCTTCTCGCGCCGGACGCGCGGGTTGGGGATCGGCACCGCCGCGAGCAGGGCCTCGGTATAAGGGTGCTGCGGCGCGCGGAACAGGCTGTCGCGCTCCGCGATCTCGACGATCTTGCCGAGGTACATGACCGCGATCCGCTGGCTGATATGCCCGACCACGCCGATGTCGTGGGCGATGAACAGGTACGACAGACCCAGCTCGCGCTGCAGCCTCATCATCAGATTGATGACCGAGGCCTGGATCGAGACGTCGAGCGCGGAGACCGCCTCGTCGGCCACGATCAGCTTCGGGCCGAGGCCGATCGCGCGCGCGATGGCGAGACGCTGGCGCTGGCCGCCGGAGAACTCGTGCGGGTAGCGCTGCATCTGGTCCGGGCGCAGCCCGACCCGCTCGAAGAGGTCCGCGACCCGCTCCCTGCGCTGCGCGCGCCCGCGCACCAGGCCGTGGATGACCAGCGGCTCGGCGACGTAGCTGCCGGCGGTCATGCGCGGGTTGATCGACGAGTAGGGGTCCTGGAACACGATCTGCAGCGCGCGCCGCACCGGCGCCATGCGCCGCCGGCCGAAGCGCGTGATGTCGGTGCCCTCGACCAGGATCGCGCCGCCATCGGGCTCGAGGAGCTTGAGCAGCGTCTTGCCGACCGTGGACTTGCCGCAGCCGGATTCGCCGACCAGCCCCAGCGTCTCGCCCTTTGCGATCGCGAGCGAGACCCCCTCGACCGCGCGCACGTAGCCGGTGATGCGCCCGAACGTGCCTTTGCGCAGCGGGAAGCGCTTCTCCAGGTTCCTGAGCTCGAGCAGCGGCGCCATGGCTCAGGCCGCCGGCGCCAGCCGGTCGGAATGCCAGCAGGCCGCCTTGTGCCCGGGCGCCTTGTCCTCGAGCGGCGGGTAGGCTTCGATGCACTTCGCGGAGGCGAGCGGGCAGCGCGGCGCGAAGCGGCAGCCCGGCGGCAGATGCGTGAGCGGTGGCACGATGCCCGGGATCTCTTTCAGCTGCTCCGGCCGGTTCTCGCCCTGCAGGAGGCCGAGATGCGGGATCGCGTCCAAGAGCCCGCGGGTGTAGGGGTGGCGCGGGCGCTCGAACAGGTCGATCACCGAGGCCTCCTCGACCACGCGCCCGGCGTACATCACGACCACCCGATCGGCGGTCTCGGCGACCACGCCCAGATCGTGCGTGATGAGCAGGACCGCGGTGCCGAAGCGCTCCTGCAGATCGGCCATGAGCGCCAGGATCTGGGCCTGGATGGTGACGTCGAGCGCCGTGGTCGGCTCGTCCGCGATCAGCACCTTCGGGCTGCACGAGAGCGCCATGGCAATCATGACCCGCTGCAGCATGCCGCCCGAGAGCTGGTGGGGATACTGCCCCAGCCGCCGTTCGGGCTCCGGGATCTGGACCAGCCGCAGCATCTCGAGTGCCCGCTCGCGCGCCGCGGCTGCGCCCACGCCCTCGTGCTCGACGATCGTCTCGGTCAGCTGGCGGCCGATGGTGAGCACGGGGTTCAGCGAGCTCATGGGCTCCTGGAAGATCATCGCGATCTCGGCGCCCCGCACCTTCTCGAGCTCGCGCTCCGGCAGGGCGACCAGGTCGCGGCCGCCGAACCAGACCTCGCCGCCTTCGATCCGGCCGGGCGGGTCCGGGACGAGGCCCATGATCGAGAGCGCGGTGACGCTCTTGCCGGAGCCCGATTCGCCGACCACGGCCAGCGTCTCGCCGGGGCGCAGCGCGTAGGAGACGCCGTCCACCGCGAATGCCGGGCCGGCGATCGTCTTGAACACCGTGCGCAGGCCTTCCACGCGCAGGAGCTCGCCGTCTCGTGCCACCACCGGCTCAGCCCCTGTGCTGGCGCGGGTCGAGCGCCTCGCGGACGCCGTCGCCGAGCAGGTTGAAGCCGAGCACGGTGACCGCGATGGCGACGCCGGGGAAGATCATGATCCAGGGCGCGCGGGAGATCAGATCGCGCCCCGAGGCCAGCATGAAGCCCCACTCGGGCTGCGGCGGCTGGGCGCCGAGACCGAGGAAGCTGAGGCCTGCCGCGGCGAGCACCGCGGTCGAGACGCCGAGCGTCGCGACCACGATCAGGGGCGGGATGACGTTGGGCAGAAGGTGGCGGAAGATCATCCGCAGGTGCCCGGCCGCCACCGCCGGGCCCGCCTCGAAGTAGGGCTTGCCCTTCTCGACCAGGACCACGCTGTGGGTGACGCGGGCATAGAACGGGATCGAGGCGATGCCGATCGCGATCATGGCGTTGGTGAGCCCGGTGCCGATGATGGCGAGGCACGCGAGCGCGATCACGATCTCGGTGAAGGAGAACAGGACGTCGACCGCGCGCATCAGCACCCGTTCGGTCCAGCCGCCCGCATAGCCGGCGACGAGACCCAGCAGCAGGCCGCTGGTGAGCGAGATGCCGACCGCGATCATGCCGATCTGCAGGGTCAGCCTGGCGCCATAGACAACCCGGCTGAACAGGTCGCGGCCGAACTCGTCGGTACCGAACAGATGGTCGAGCGAGGGCGGCGCGAGGCGCGGCCCGGCCGCCATCTGCAGCGGATCGAAGGGCGCGATCAGCGGTGCGAAGACGGCGGAGACGACCAGCGTCAGCACGATCGCGAGCCCGATCATGCCGGCCGGGCTGCGCCGCAGCGTGCGCCCGAAGCGGCTGCCGCGCCGGTGGGCGAAGACCGGCCCTTCCGCTGCGATTGCAGGTGGGGCGACGCTCGCCATCAGGCGTACCGGATCCTGGGATCGAGCCAGGCGTACAGCAGGTCGATCACCACCGAGACCAGGACCACCACGGTCGCGAACATCAGGATGAAGCCCTGGATCACCGGGTAGTCGCGCGCGAACACCGCCTCGATCGCGAGCCGGCCGACGCCGTTCCAGGCGAACACGTTCTCGACCACGATGGCGCCACCCATCATGTAGGCGAACTGCAGGCCCATCATGCTGACGATCGGCACAAGGCCGGCGCGCAGCGCGTGGCGATAGAGCACCACCGCCTTGGGCAGCCCCTTGGCGCGGGCGGTGCGCACGAAGTCCTGATCGAAGATGTCGATCATCGCCGAGCGGGTCAGGCGCGCGAGCACAGCGGCGTTGGCGAGCCCGAGCGTGAGCGCCGGCAGGATCAGGCTGCGCCAGTCGGAGCCCGCGACCGGCAGCCAGCCGAGCTGCAGGGCGAACACGAACAGCAGGATCAGGCCGAGCCAGAAGTGCGGGATCGAGACGCCGATGATGGCCGCGATCATGGCGCCGACGTCGATGATGGTGCCGCGCTTGTAGGCGGCGAGGAAGCCCAGGCTGAGGCCGATCACGGCGGCGATCAGAAGGCTGACCGAGGTCAGCAGCAGGGTCGGCGGGAAACGGGTCACGAGGATGTCCAGCACCGGCTGGTCGCCGACGATCGAGCGGCCGAGGTCGCCCTGCAGCACCCGGCCCATGAACATGCCGTACTGGACCCAGATCGGCTCGTCGAGGCCGAGGCGGGCGCGGATCGCCTCCATCTGCTCCGGGGTCGCCTGGAACTTGGCGTACATGATCCGGACCGGATCGCCCGGGACGGCGTGGATGAGCATGGTCACGGCCACGGTCGCGACCCAGATGGTGACGAGCGCGGCGAGCAGCCGCTGCACGATATAGCCGCTCACGACCGTCCGCCGATCACGGGCTCGGGCCGGTCGGGTGGCGACCGCCCCACCGGTGCGCCACCCGCCCCACTGCCGGCGTCAGTTCTTCACGGTCACGTCGTGGAACATCGGGTGCAGGAAGGCGCCCACCTTGAAGCCCTCGACCTCGGGCCGGACCGCGAACACCCACTCCCAGCCCGGCGTGTAGAGGCCGATGTGGACCGCGTTCTCCATCAGATGCCTGATGACGTCCTGCACCGCCTCGAGGCGCGCCTCCTCGTCGATCGTGGTCCGCGTCTTCTCGAGCATGGCATCGAGCTCGGGCGTCTGATAGCCGGAGTACGCGCCCGGCGAGTGCCAGAGCTGATAGAGGATGTCGGGGTCGTACCAGGACCAGGTCATCATGTCGAACGTCCCGGGTCCGCCCTCGGTCTTCTCGTTCTCGTCCTTCACCTTCGCGTTCATGGTGCCGATGTCCATGATCTCGATGTCGACCTGGACGCCGACCTGCGCGAGCTGGTTCTGGAAGATCTCGGCGAGCTTGTGGCGGTTGCCGCCGGTCCAGACGAACATGGTCGTCCGGAGCGGGTTGTCGGGCCCGTAGCCGAGCTCGCCCAGCAGCTCCTGCGCCCTCGCCGGATCGTATTCATAGCCGTACTGGCGGCAGAACTCCTGATCGTTGCCGAACACGCCGCGCGCGATCGGGCACCATTCGCGCTGGCTGAGGCCCTGATAGATGATGTCGATCGCCATCTCCGGGTCGGTCGCGTGCGCGACTGCCTGGCGCGCCCGGATGTCGTCGAACGGCGGGCGGGAGATCGTGAACTCCCAGAACACGTTCTGGCCGGTGTTGTCGGCGACGACGATGTCGAGCTCGCCCGTCTGCCGGATCGCCTCGACGTCGTCGAACGGCGGCTCGGCGATATGGATCTCGCCCGTACGCAGGCCGGCGAGCCGGGTCTGCGGCTCGGGCACGGTCTTGAGGATCAGCCGCTCGAGATGCGGCGGCCCGTCGTTCTCGGCGGGCTTGCCGAAGTTCCGGTAGTCGGGATTGCGCTCGAGCGTGATCGTGTCGCCCTTGACCCAATCGACCAGCTTGAACGGCCCGGCGCCGATCGCGACGCTGGTGCCGAACTCGCGGCTCCGGTTCGCCTCGGTGTCGCACACGATGCTCGAGAAGCTGTCGGCCAGGAACGGGATGAAGGCGCCGAACGGGCTCGACATGACGATCTTGACCGTCAAGGGGTCGAGCACCTCGACCTCCTCGATCGGGCCCCAGCTGGTCTGGGTCAGGCTCGGGTTGTCGCCGAAGGCGCGGTCGACCGTGAACTTGACATCGTTGGCATCGAACGGGCTGCCGTCGTGGCAGAGCACGCCATCCTCGAGCTCGAACGTGTATTCGAGCCCGTCCTCGCTCACCTCCCAGGACTTCGCGATGTGCGGCTGCGGCTTGCCTTCGTCGTCAAAGGCCAAAAGCGTGTCGTAGATCTGATCCCACACCTGCATCGAGAGCGTGCTCGTGGCACGGTGCGGATCGAGCGAATCGGCATCGCCGTAGCGCGCCCAGACGAGCTCGTCGGCATGCGCCGTGCTCAAGCCGAGTCCGAGCGCCACGCCGAGAGCGGCCCCCGTTTTGCGATTGGGCAACCTTGCCCGCGTCCGGTGATCGATCATGTGGTCCACTCCCGTTGGCGTTCGAACGTGGTGGCGCGGTCACGACCTCGGAACCGGTGCCGCGCCCGCCCAGCCATGGCGTCGGCGCGCCGTGAAAAGATTCTCTTTCGAAACAGACCGTGCCCGCCCGCCTCCGCGCATGTTCCGCTGGGCGCGGATTCGCAATGCGCGGATTCGTAGCGAGCGAGGTTAAGAAAAGGGTCGGCGCCCAGTCAACAAAAACGAAACCCACCGGACTGCATCCGTTTCATTTTTGCGTGAACAAAGCGCGCACATTCGAGGCCGGCGCCCGGCAAGGGCTGCCGGGCTCAGGCGCCCGCGAGATCGCCCCATTCGTCGTGGATGCTCTCGATGCGGTGCAGGCGCCCGATCGCCGTCTCGCCGATGCTGGCGGCGAGCGCCGAGCAGATGTAGGTCATGACGCTCACCGGCGCCACGACGCTGTCGAACAGCCCGGCGCCCCGCGTCCGGCAGCGCAGGGTCACGGTCGCGAGCTCGGTCGTGCTCGACGCGGTATGGTCGGTGACGTAGACGATCTGCGCGCCCGCCTTTTTGGCCGAGCGCATGATGTGGAGCAACGCCATGGTCCGGCGGCGCACGCCCAGCGCCAGCATGGTGTCGTTCGGCGTGATCGAGGCGAACTCCTCGGGCACTGGGAAGCCGCCGAGCGGGATCATGCGGATGTCCGGCTTGATCCGGATCAGGAGCGCCCGGGCGAAGTGAGCGAGCGGGTAGTTGTCGCCGAAACCCACGACCCAGATCTTCTCCGCTCGCGCGAGCGCCGAAATACTGCGGCGGATGTCGTCCGAACGGAGCGCCTCGACCGAACGCGTGAGGTTGTGCAGGTCCGAGCTCAGGTGGAGATCGAGGTCGGGTAGCGCCGGCCGCTCGTCCGGGAGCTCACCCGCCCCGTCTGCATTCGCCTCGCCGTCCTGCCGCCTTGCGAGCAGCTGCGCTTCCCGATAGCCGGCATATCCCAGCCGCTTGAACAGCCGGGCTGCCGTCGCCTTGGAAACGCCAGCGCGCTCGGCGAGCTTGGATGCCGAATGGCGGGCCAGATTGCCCGGGTTCTCGAGCAGGAGATCGGCCAGGCGCCGCTCGCCTCGGGCAAGATCGCCGTGCACATCGAGAATCCTTTCCGCGATCGAGCGGTCCGCCATCTGTTCGTTCCGGGCCCGGACAAGCATCAATATCGAAACACTTTTCACAAATGGAAGCAATCACTAGCGTCGCCGGCTCGCGCGCGACCGCTCGCGGCGATCGGAAGCAAGACGTCTCAGGCCGAACCACCGCCGCCGGGCCGGTAGGGGGGCGGGGTGCGCAGCATCGCGCCGACCTCTTCCGCCAGACTGCCCAAGGGGTTGGCGCGGGTCGGCATGCCGGCCACGAACGGCAGATACTGGTGGCGGGCGACCTCGAACACGCGGCGGAGCTCGGCCACGGGATGGCGGTGCTCGTCCACCCGCAGATCGAGGTAGGGATACTCTTCCCGGTGCACGACCTTGAGCGCCGCCGACTGGCGGCCGCGCTTGTCGCCGCCCGCCGCCTGACCGGCCTCGAGAACGACCAGGAGGCGCTCAGGAAGTTCGAGCGCCGCGGCACGCTCGAACGCCTCCGCCATGGCCGTGAGCGTCGGCTCGCCGACCAGCATGTTGCCCTGGACCGCGTGATCCGGGCCGGTGATGTGGCCGAACCAGGGCGTGCAGTCCTTGCCGCTCCAGGCCGCGCTCTGGCCATTGCGGTCGACGAGCCCGATCTGACGCACGTCGCGCCCGGGATCGTCGGCCATGAGCTTCTCGAGCGCGGCGCGAGCGCTCATGCCTGCGGAGAGCGCCCGGATGCCATCGATCCCCAGGTACGGATTGACCCAAGACTGGGTGCATACGGCGCCGATGCCCGGCTGCACGAACGGGCAAATGCCGCCGACGCCGGGCACGGCGGTCGATACGGCGACCCCGAACATGCCCGTGCGCGCGCAGCGTGCCGCGATCGAGAAGGTGTTGAGCTCGAGCATGCTTTGCCCTCCCACAGCCGGACGGGGGCGGCCTCACGGCCGTGGTGTCACACGGCAATGGCCGGGCGCAGGCGCCGGATCGCCTCGCCGTAGTCGGGCGCGCCGAAGATGGCGGACCCGGCGACCAGAACGTCGGCGCCGGCCGCGCAAGCCGCGGGCGCGGTCTTGGCGTCGATGCCGCCGTCCACCTGCAGACGGATCGGCCGGCCCTCGATGAGCGCGCGCACGCGCCGGATCTTGTCCAGCATCGCGTCGATGAAGCGCTGGCCACCGAAGCCGGGATTGACCGTCATGACCAGCACCAGGTCGATCTT
>CAZXYL010000341.1:0-6401 GCA_964644915.1 uncultured Geminicoccaceae bacterium | reverse complement strand
GCGTTCCTGTGCGCGCGCGCCTGCCTGCCGCATATGGTCGCGGGCGGCGGCGGCGTGGTGATCAACATCGGCGGCGTGAGCGGGCATCTGGGCGCCCACAACCGCGCCCACGTGATCACCGCCAAGGCGGCGCTGGTCGGGCTGACCAAGGCGATCGCGGTCGAATACGCCGACCGTGGCATCGTCGCGAACTGCGTCGTGCCCGGCAAGATCGGCGGCGCGCGCAGCAAAACCGCGGGCGAGTCCGCGACCATGGCTGGAAGTGCCGGGCCGATCGTCGGCCGCGAGGGCACCGTGGACGAGGTCGCGGCGCTCGTGCGAGAGCTCTGTCTCCCGGTCAGCCGCTACATCAGCGGCCAGACGATCCACGTCAGCGGCGGCATGTTCATGCCCTAAGCCCCTACGCCTGCAGCAGCGGGCGCAGGGCCCGGATGGCCTCGATCCGCTCGATGGCCCGGATCTGCGCCACGAGCGCCCGCGCGCGCTCCGGGCCGAGCACCGGGGCCATGAGGTCCAGGGCCTTCGCCTCGACCTCGGCGCGGTCCATGGGGTTGTCGGGCGTGCCCCGGACGGCGCGCGTACGCTGCGCGAGCGCGCGGCCGTCACAGGTTCTGATCTCGACGATCGCCTGGCGCGGCGGCGATGCAACGGTGAGGGCGGGATCCGGCACGAGCGTGATCCGGCGGCGCAGATTGGCGACATCGGCGGCGCGCATTCGCGCCACATCGTGCGCAGCCTGGCTCCGCAACGCGCCATCGAGGAGCAGCACGGCCAGCAGGTGCTGCACGCAGACACCCGGCATGTCGCGATCGTCGACCAGATGCGCGCGATCGTCCGGCAGGCGGACGATGAGGTGCTCGACATCGCTCGCGCCGATGTCGTGCTCGCGCATCAGGACCTCGAGCGCATCGAGCGCCGCCTGGATGGGCGAGCCGCAGCTCCACTTCTTGATCGTCGCCTGCATGATCTCGAACCGGCTGCCCAGCTCCTCGACCAGCGCTTCCGGGTGCGGGTTCTCGGCGAACGCCTCGAAGAAGGTCCTGGGCCCGGCGAGCGGATCCTCCACGCCGGTGAACCCCGCCGCCGCCATGGTCGCCGCCGTGACGCCGCCGCGCGCCGGCATGCCGCCGAAGTCGAAGGCCTTCTCGATGTGGTCGGGATCGCGCATCCAACAGGCGAGGCCGGACGCCTGCTGCACCGCGTAGGAGAGCGCGAAGCGCAGCTGCCGGGCATCGAGGCCGAGGAGCGCTCCGGCCGTGGCCCAGGCCCCGAGCAGCCCGCCCAGGCTGTGCGTGCTGTGCGGGCGCCCGTAGGTTTCGCCGAGTCCGAGCGCCAGGACGAACCGCGCGCCGACGTCGTAGCCCACCGCCACGGCACGCACCAGGCTCCGGCCGTCCCGCCCGGCCAGCTCCGCCGCCGCGAGCGCCGCGGGCACCACGGCGCACCCGGGATGGAAGCGCCCGCGCAGATGCGAATCGTCGCTCTCGTCGGCGTGCGCGCACATGCCGTTGGCCTGCGCCGCGTTCCCGGCGGAGGTCACGATCCGGCTCCCGACCACGCTCGCCTGCCGGCGCCCGCCCTGGGCACGCGCATACGCGATCGCCCGGCGCCCGGGCAGGAGCCTCGATCCCGAGACCATCGCGGCCAGCGTGTCGAGGAGGTGGTGCTTCACCTTCTCCGTCACGTCCGTTGGCAGGCATCGCTCGAGCACCGTCGCGACATACTCGCTGAGCTCGCGCGTGACCTCTGAGACCGCGGCTGGCTCGGCACCTTGCCTGACCGGGGGCGCCTTTCCCGCGCGGGCGGAATCTGTCATAGGGTCGCTCCCGCTTTCTCGAGGCGCCGCTGAGCCATGCCCGAACCCGCCGGATGACCGGCCAAGTCGCCCTCCTGCTCGGCGAGATCGGCGCCGCTCATCTCGTGCTGCTCGCCGGCGTCGCCTTCGTCGCGGCCACCGTGAGCGGCATGAGCGGCGTGGGCGGTGCCCTGCTGATGGCGATCTTCATCGCTCCGATCGTAGGCGTGAAGGCGGTCGTCCCGACGGTCGGCGTCGCCACCTTGATCGCGCACGTGGCCCGGGTGTGGGTGTATCGCGAGAATATCGTCTGGCGGCCGGCGCTGGTGATGCTCGCGGGTGCGCTCCCGGCAACGATCGCCAGCGCCCGGCTGTACGTCGCGCTGCCGCCCGATGGGATCGCGCTCATTCTCGGCCTCTTTCTCCTGGCATCGATCCCACTGCGCCGGATCATGGCCCGGCGCGAGCTGCGCTTCGGCTCGCGCTCGCTCGGCGCGATCGGCGTCACCTACGGCTTCCTCGCCGGCACCACCATAGGCGGCGGCATCCTGGTCATCCCGGCGCTGCTCGGCGCCGGGCTCGCCGGGATGACCTTGCTCGCCACCGATGCGGTGATCGGCCTCTCGGTCCTCACCGCCAAGACCCTGGTCTTCGGCGGCTTCGACGTGCTCACGCCCAGGCTCTTCCTGATCGGCTGCCTGCTCGGGCTGTGCATGATCCCGGGAACCTACTTCGCCCGCTGGCTGATGCTGCGCACGCCCTTGCACGTGCACGTGGTCGCGATGGAGCTGGTGGTGATCTTCGGCGCCTGCACCTTTCTCTGGCGGGCGATCTTCGGGTAGCTTCGACGGCGGCCCGGTAGCCGTTGCGGAGCGGCGCACCCGTGTCTATTGTCGACAGAATACATTAGCGCATCGGGCGGTTCAGGGCGCCCGCAATCGACAACGGGCCGGCCGCCCCGCCGGCCTCGACAGGGAGTGACTGACATGCGCAAGCTTCGCTTCTTCGCACCCATGGCCGGTGCGTTGGCCGGCCTGACGCTCGGCGCCGGCCACGCCGCGGCGGACATCGACTACCCGCACGACACCGTGACCTTGGTCACGCACTCCAGCCCGGGCGGCGGCACGGACGTGTTCCTGCGCGAGATGGTCAAGCACCTCGGGCCGATTATGGGGGTCGACTTCGTGGTCGACAACGTGCGCGGCGGCAGCGGCGCCCAGGCCATGGCCAAGCTCGCCACCTCGCCTCCCGACGGCTCGATCTTCTATGGGACCACGCCGACCTTCATCAACACCTCGATCCTGAGCGAGCCGCAGTACACCTACGAGGACCTCGAGCCGCTCGTGAACGTGTTTTTCGATCCGCAGATCGTCTATGCGCGCGCGGACAGCCCGTTCGAGTCGCTGGCCGACGTGGTCGAGCACGCGAAGCAGAACCCGGGCGAGCAGCGATGGGGCGTGAGCACCCCGGGCTCCCTCGACCGGCAGGTGATGGAGCAGATGAAGGCGCTGACCGGGACCGACCCGATCATCGTCACGCACGAGGGCGGCGGCGATTTGTTGATCAACGTTCTCAACGGCACCCTCGATGTCGGCGTGGGCGAGGTTCAGGAGCTGATCGGCCAGATCGAGGGCGGCGAGATCAAGCTGATCGGCACCTATACCGAGGAGCGGCTCGAGACCTTCCCCGAGGTGCGGACGGCGCGCGAGGACGGTATCGATCTGGTGGTCGACAAGTTCCGCGGCCTCGCCGGCCCCAAGGGCCTGCCCGACGACGTGATCGCGGCCTGGGAGGAGGCGATCCCGATCCTGCTCGAGGACCCCGAGTTCAAGAAGTACTACCAGGAAGGCAGCTTGGTGCCGGAGTTCATGCCGCACGACGAGTATGTCGAGTTCATCGAGCAGTTCGCCGAAGAGCAGAAGCAGTTCATGCAGGAGTACGGCATCACCGAGGGCTGAAGGCGCGCCCATGATGGGGCGGGACGTCGCGGTCGGCCTCGGGCTGCTGGCGCTCGCGGGCCTGTACTGGCTCGGCGCCGACCAGATCCGGGTCAGCGTCCTCGAGGGCGGTATCGGCGCCCAGGGGGTCCCGAAGGCGCTCGCGGTGACCCTGGCCGTGCTCACCGCGCTCATGATCGCGCAGGCCGCCTGGCAGCATTACCGGGCGCCTGCGCCACTGCGCGAGCGCGTCGCGGATGCGGCAGCGGCACGCAAGCACCTGCGCGCGCTCGGCATGCTCGCGATCGGGGTCGCCTACCTGGTGCTGGTGAGCATCATCGGCTACGTCCTCGCGGTGGCGCTCTTGATGCTCGCCACCGCGGTCTACATCGGCCGGCCGCTCTCCGCGCGCCTCGCGGGAATCGCGGCCACGGGCGCGGTTCTCTATTACCTCCTGTTCGTGATCTTTCTGGGCATCCCGCTCCCGGCCGGAATCTGGCCCGGGCTCTGGCGTCAGCTCGCGGGGTAGCCGGACCAGCAGCCCCGCCGGCGAAGGCCGAAAGCTGGCGGCGAGAACGAGTAGGTCATGGAAGGCTTTGCCCACGCCTGGACGGCACTCAGCACCACGCCGGCCGTGTTCGCGGCCATGGGCGGCGTGGTCTGGGGCATCGTCGGCGGCGCGCTCCCGGGGATCTCGCCCTCGATCGCCATGGCGCTCTTGCTGCCGTTCACCTACGGCATGGACCCGGTGGTCGGGATCGTCCTGCTCGCTTCCACCTATGTCGGCGCGGAATACGGCGGCTCGATCCCAGCGATCCTGATCCGCACCCCGGGCACCAATGCCGCGGCGGCGACCGTGATCGACGGCTACGAGATGCAGCAGCAGGGGCGCGGCGGCGAGGCCCTGGGCATCTCCCTGATCTCCGGCGTGACCGGCGGGCTGATCGGGCTGATCGTCCTCGTGCTGCTCACCGAGCCGCTCGCGCGCGTCGCCCTCCTGTTCACGCCGCCGGCCTATTTCGCGCTCGGCATCCTCGCGATCAGCGTCATCGCGACCCTCTCGGAGGGCACCCTGATCAAGGGCCTGATCACCGGCGTGCTCGGGCTGATGATCGCGATGATCGGCAGCGATCCCATGTCGGGCGTCGGACGGTTCACCTTTGGCCGGCCGGAGCTGCTCACGGGGATCGATTACATTCTGATCATGGTCGGCGTGTTCGCGGTGAGCGAGCTGCTCATCCAGGCCGGCCGGCCGGAGTGGCAAAAGCCCGGCCGGGACACGCGCGTGCGCCTGCCCAGCTTCAAGATCTGGCGGCGTCTCTGGCCGGCGCAGGGCATCGGCGCCGTGATCGGGACCTTCGAAGGCTGCATGCCGGGCGCCGGGGGGTCCGTCGCCGCCTTCATGAGCTACAACGAGGCCCGGCGCTGGTCGCCCCGTCCCGAGACGTTCGGCAAAGGGGCGCCCGAAGGCGTCGCCGCCCCCGAGACGGCCAACAACACGGTCGCGTGCACAGCACTGGTGCCGACGCTGAGTTTCGGCATCCCGGGCTCGAACTCGACCGCGATCCTGCTCGGGGGCCTCCTGATCCACGGTCTCGTCCCGGGCCCCCTGCTGTTCCAGCGCAGCCCCGAGTTCATCTACGGCCTCTACGGCGGGCTCGCGGTCGCCAACATCTCGCTCGCCGTGCTAGGGATGCTGGTGCTCACGCCGTGCCTGTGGCTGGTCAGCCAGCCCAAGCCCTACCTGCTCGCCGGCATCTATGCCCTGATCTTCTCGGGCGTGTACTCGATCAACCACAGCCTGTTCGATCTCTGGATCGTGCTCGGCGCCGGCGTGCTCGGCTACGGGCTGCGGGTGTTCGGGTTCCCGTTCCTGCCGCTGGTCCTGGGCGTGATCCTCGGGCACATGATCGAATCCAGCTATCGCCGCTCGCTGGTGCTCTCCAGAGGCGACCACTCGATCTTCATCGAGGATCCGGTCTCGGCCGGGCTGCTCGCCACCGCGGTCCTGTTCGTGGTCGGCTCGCTCGCGCGCAACTGGTACACGTCGCGCAGGAAGACCGCGGAGCCGGGGGAACAGCCGGGTGAACGGTCGGCGCGGGCCGGCGGGGACTGATCCTCACCAGCGGAGCGGGACCATGACGAAAGCGCCGTCGGTCGCTGAGATGTTCGCCGCATGGGCTGCGGGCCTGAGGCCGGAGGACATCCCCGATGCGGCGCGCGAGGTCGCAGGCAGCGCGCTGCTCGACGTCGCTGGCCTGTGCGTGGCCGCGCGCGGCACCGATTACATCCGGGCGGCCATGGCGGCCTGGGATGCGGAAGGGGACTGCACGGCGCTGGGTCATGCGCGCGGGCTGGATGCGGCGGGGGCGGCGCTGATCAACGGCACGGCGGCGCATGGCGAGGATTTCGACGACAGCTTCGAAGGCACGCCGGTGCATGCGAGCGCGGTGGTCTGGCCGGCCGTGCTGGCGGCGGGCGAGCGCTACGGTGCCGGGGGTGGCGACGTGCTGCGCGGCTATGTCGTGGGGGCGGAGCTCATGTGCCGGCTCGCCCTGGTGGCGCCGACCGCGATCCACCGCGCCGGCTTCCATCCGACCGCGGTGACCGGCGCGCTTGGGGCCGCCGCGGGCGTGGGCGCCACCTTGGGCCTTGCGCCGCCGCAGCTG
>CAZXYL010000340.1:0-5627 GCA_964644915.1 uncultured Geminicoccaceae bacterium | reverse complement strand
GACGATGCGGCGCTGCAGGGAGCGCGGGGTTGCGGTGCAGACCATCAAGGCGCTCGCCCGCGGTCCCTGGGCCGCCGGCGCCGTGCGCCAACATACCACCCTGGTACCAGCCGCTGGACGACGAGGACGACATCCGCGCTGCCGTGCACTGGGTGCTGGCGCGCAAGGACGTGTTCATCAACTCGGTGGGCGACCTCGACCTTCTGCCCGCGGTGCTACGGGCTGCCGACATGCGGGCCGAGGCTCCCGGCGACGAGGTCATGGCGCGGCTGAGCGAGCGCGCCGGGCTGGCGTCGATCTTCGGCATCTGAGCCCTTTAGCGGGAGGCCTCGGCGTCCGCGGCGTGCGCCTCTGGGGCTTATGCGCGGCCGCCGCACTCGCTATGCTGTAGCGCCATTGCAGGAATCGGAGGCAGAGCATGCGCAAGCTGGAATTCGCCCTTGCTGCCGGAGTCGCCGCCTTCGTCATGGGCGGCAGTCCGGCCCACGCCGCGGAGAGCGTGACCCTGGTCCTGAACTGGGTCGCGGGCGGCGACCATGCGCCGATCTACTGGGCGGAGCAGCAGGGCTGGTACGACGAGGCGGGCGTCGACCTCACCCTCGAGGAGGGCCGGGGCTCCGCTGCCTCGGTGCAGAAGGTCGGCGCCGGTGCCGCCGAGTTCGGCATCGCCGACATGGCGACCGCCCTCCAGGGCCGGGGCGAAGGTGCCGACGTGGTCGGTGTCATGGCGATCTACGCCAACAACCCCTACGGCATCTACTGGAAGAAGTCCTCGGGCATCGAGACGGTCGAGGATCTGAAGGGCAGGAAGATCGGCAATCCGCCCTCGGATGCCGCGCGCCAGATGTGGCCGGCGATCGCGGACGCCGTCGGCATCGAGCCGGACGCGGTCGAGTGGATCAACATCGGGCCGGACGCCAAGATCCAGTCGCTCCGGGCCGACGTGATCGAAGCCACGACGTCGTTCTACAACCTGCACTATGTGTTCGAGCGCATCTTCGGCGACGACATGGGCTTCGTCGCCCTGCGCAACATCGGCTTCAATCCTTACGGCAACGCCATCATCGTGAACGGCGACTACATGCGCGACCAGCCGGAGACGGTCGAGGCCTTCGTCAAGGTGACGCAAAAGGCCTACGCCACCTGCCTCGAGACCCCGGAGCCCTGCAACCAGGCGCTCGCGACCGCCGCGAGCCAGAAGCTCGAGGACGTCGAGGCGAACTGGGAGCTGGTGGTCGAGCTGATGGATCATCCGGTGACGCGGGAGGAGGGCCTCGGCTGGTTCGACCCGGAGCGCATGGAGCAGGACTACAAGTGGGTCGACGCCGCCTTCGACATCGAGAGCTACGACGTGGGCGAGGCGTACACCAACGAGTTCCTCGACACGGCGGTCAAGATGACCGGGCCGGCGGGCGGCTGACCTCCGCAGGCCTGCGGCGCGGCGCGCCTCGTGCCGGGGGACCGCGAGGCGCTTCGGGCCGAACTCCTGGCGATGGCCGCGGCCGATCGACGGCTGCGAGCGGCGCTCGCGGCCGACGGCTTGCTGTTCCAGGGCTATGACCGGCGTCTGCGCGCCCAGCATGAGCAGAACGCCCTGCGCCTGGGGCAGATCGTCGACGCCTGCGGCTGGCCGGGGGCCGACCTGGTCGGCGAGGAGGCCGCCGCGGCCGCCTGGCTGATCGCGCAGCATGCCATCTCGAGGCCGGCCTTGCAGCGGCGCTGCCTGGCGCTTCTGGAGCAGGCGGTCGCGCAAGGCTGCGCGCCGCGGTGGCAGGCCGCCTATCTGGTCGACCGGATCCGCACGCTGGAAGGCCGGCCGCAGGTCTTTGGCACGCAGCTCGACTGGGACGACCAGGGCCTGCTCAGCCCCCTGCCGATCGAGCAGCCGGACGGCGTGGACGAGCGCCGCGCCACCGTCGGTCTGCCGCCGCTCACCGGGGCGGTCGAGGAGCAGCGCCGGCGTGCCGTCGGGAGCGGCGAGCGCCCGCCGCCCGACGGGTCGGAGCGGCAGCAGGCGGCCGCAGCGTTCGCGCGCGAGGTCGGCTGGCGGCCCCGGGCACCCGACTGATCCAGGCGCGGCCTGGTCATGGGTGACTTCGTGCGGGAAGCTGGTAACATCCGGACCGAGCTTTCGGGGCGAGACCGCGGTGATGCGGAAATGGGTCAGGGGCCTGCTCATCGGCTTGGCGACCGCGCTGAGCGGCCTGCTGCTCGCGCTCACGCCGCCGGGCGGGGCGCTCGAGCGCAACGTGGGCCTGGCCTGGCTGTTCAAGATCAGGGGGCCGGTCGAACCGCCCGCAGACGTGGCCGTCGTCGCGATCGACAGCTCGACCGGCAGCCGCTTGGACCTGCCCCGGCTGCCGCGCGACTGGTCCCGTGCCGTGCACGGCGAGCTGATCGAGGCGCTGGTCGAAGAGAACGCGTCGATCATCGTGTTCGACATGGACTTCAGCCGGCCCAAGTCCGGCTACGAGGATTCCATGTTCGGGCGCGCCATCTCGGACGCGGATCGGGTGGTCCTGTTCGAGCCCCTGGAAGGCAAGCGGGTGGCGGTGGAGAAGCCCGACGGCAGCCATGGCGGCTGGACCTGGGTCGAGGAGCGGCGCGCGCCCGCACCGTCGCTCGCCCTCGCGGCAAAGGCGATCGGCCCCTTCCCGCTGCCGAAGCTCGGCCAGGCGGCGTTCGAGTTCTGGGCCTTCAAGGCGAGCACGGGCGATGCCCCGACGACCGCGGCGATCGCGCTCCAGCTCTATGCGCTGCCGGTCTACGACCGCTGGCGGGCGCTCCTCGAGCAGGCCGGGGCGCAAGGGCTCGAGGAGCTGCCGACCTGGGCGGCGGAGATCGACGATCCGGCCGACGTTCGGGCGCTGATGGCGACCCTGCGCCGGGCGTTTGAAGCCGACCCCGGCCTGGGCGATCGGATCAGGGGCCTCCTAGGCGTGCGCGACGGCGCGCCCCCTGCTTCTCCGGAAGACCGGCTGCTCGTCGCGCTGACCGCCCTCTACGAAGGCCCGACGCATCTCTACCTCAACTTCTACGGCCCGCCCGGCACGATCAGGACCGTCCCCTACCATCGGCTGGTCGCGCGCGAGAGCGCGGCGCAGACGATCGCCGCCGAGGGATCCGCCAATGCAGCGCCAGACGCGGGGCTCGCGGACAAGGTCGTCTTCGTCGGCTATTCCGATCTGTACGATCCCGACCAGCCGGATCGCTTCTATACCGTCTTCACCGGCAGGGACGGCGTCGATCTGAGCGGGGTGGAGATCATGGCGACCGCGTTCGCCAACCTGCTCACCGGCAGCGCGGTGCGCCCGATCGAGCCCTGGGCGGCGCTCTCCGTCCTCGGCGTGTTCGGCCTGGTGATCGGTGCCGGGGCCTACCTGTTGCCCGCGATGATCGGCGTGCCGCTCGTGCTGACGCTCGCGGCGGGCTACGGCTTCGCGGCCCAGGGGCTCTTCAACGAGGCCAACCTGTGGCTGCCGGCCGCGGCACCGTTGCTCGTGCAGCTGCCGCTCGCGCTTTTGCTCGGGCTCATGGGTCAGTATCTGCTGGAGCGCCACCATGGCCGGCGGATGGGCGCAGCGATCAGCCATTACGTCCCGGCCCACATCATCAAGGAGCTGGTCGAGGGCAACGTCACCCCCGAATCGGTCAACAAGGTCGTCTACGGGACGTGCTTCGCCAACGACATGTCGGGCTTCAGCACGATCGCCGAGACCAAGTCGCCCAAGGATCTGGCGATCTTCATGAACGCCTACTTCGAGGCGCTGGCGCAGGCGCTCAAGCGGCACGACGTCGACGTCACCGAATTCCACGCCGACACCATCATGTGCGCCTGGACCGCGAGCGAGCCGCAGCTCTCGAAGCGCCGGCCCGCGGTGCTGGCCGCCATCGACGCCGTGCGGGCGATCGAGGAGTTCGCGCGCCAGCAATCGCTGCAGCTCAACCCGCGCATCGGGCTCCAGGACGGCTACTTCTATCTCGGCCACACCGGCGGCGGCGGGCGGCTCGCCTACAGCATTCTGGGCGATACCGCGAACACGGCCGCGCGCCTGGAGAGCCTCAACAAGCACCTGGGCACCCATATCCTCGCCGCGCAGTCGGTGGTGCAGGATCTGGACGAGGTGCTGATCCGCCCGCTCGGCCAGTTCCGCCTCGTGGGGCGCGCCGAAGCGACGGAAATCGTGGAGGTGCTGGCCGGGCGCGAGGCGGCGGGCCCGGAGCAGCTGCGCCTGTCCGAGATGTTCGAGGACGCGCTCGCCACCTTCGCCGAGCAGCGGTGGGACAAGGCCGCCGCCCTGTTCGAGGCGCTCCTCGAGCCGTATCCGGACGACGGCCCCGCACAGTTCTACCTGGCGCAGGCAAGGCGGCTCGCGACCGAAGGGCCATCGGCTGACGATCCCACGGTGATCAGGATGGATGCGAAGTAAACCTCAAATAAAGACCCGGCAAACCTCCGGTCGGCCATGCCGAGGCAATCGCGGGGGGCGCACAAATCGCTTGACTTTGTCCCATCATAGGCGACCCTAGGCTGGATCTTCTTCCCGGCTGGCCGTCGCAGTGGCGTCGGGAACCAAAGGAAGAATCGAGCGCGCAAGCGTCGCGAGAGACGGGGGAACAGGATGCGCTCGGGTCGAGGGCTGATGCGGGCCGCCGCGCTTGCCGCGGCGTTGTCTTCGATCGCCGTGAGCGCAGAAGCTCTGGAGCCTTGCACGCCGGTGGTCGGGCGGCTGGCCTCGATGGAGGGCGTGGTCGAGGTGCAGCGCGCCGACGAGGCGCGCTGGCAGCCGGGCATGCTCGACGGCTGGCTGTGCCAGGGCGACGCGGTCCGGGTCGGCGAGCGGAGCCGGGCGGCGCTGGCGCTGATCAACGATGCGATCATGCGTATCGACCAGAACACCACCATCCAGCTCACCGACATCAAGGTGGAGCCGGAGGAGCGCTCGCTCCTGGAGTTGGTCGTGGGCGCCATCCAGTCGTTCAGCCGCTCGCCGCGCCTTCTGGCCGTGAACACGCCCTACCTCAACGCCACCATCGAGGGCACCGAGTTCGCGCTGACGGCGGATGAGGACCAGAGCTCGATCACGGTGCTCGAGGGGGTGGTCAGGGCGGAGAACGAGCTGGGCGAGGTGCGGGTGGCGAGCGGCGAGGCGGCGGTGGCCGAGGCGGGCCAGGCGCCGCGCGGCGTGATCGTGGTCCGCCCGCGCGATGCCGTGCAATGGGCGCTCTACTACCCGCCGGTGCTGGCGTTGCGCCCGCTGCCGCCCGACCTGCCGCCGGCGCAGGCCCGCGCGCTCGAGCTGGCCGAGCGGGGCGAGACCCAGGCCGCCTTGCAGAGCCTGGACCAGGTCCCGCAGGCGCAGCGCGACGTGCGCTGGCACCTGCACCGGGCATCGCTTCTGCTCTCGGTCGGGCGGGTGGACGAGGCCGAGGGTGCGATCGGACAGGCGCTGGCAACGGACCCGGATGCCGGGCTCGCCCATGCGTTGCGCGCCGTCATCCAGATCGTCCGGAACGAGCAGGAGGAGGCGCTCGCGACTGCGCGGCGGGCGGTCGAGCTGAGCCCGGATCTGAGCGCGCCGCGCATTGCCCTCTCCTACGCCCTGCAGGCGAACTTCGAGCTCGAG
>CAZXYL010000339.1:0-1627 GCA_964644915.1 uncultured Geminicoccaceae bacterium | reverse complement strand
GCGGCAGGCCATCCTGCTGCGCATCGGCGCGGGAGTCACGCCTTCGGAGCGTGTCTCCGGTGCCTGCATCGGACCAAGGCTGCCTGTCAGGCGCTGGAGAGCCGTGCCTGGCCCAGACGCGCAACGATCCGGGGTTGCCAGGGCGCACGGACGCGCTTAGCTGATGGCGGGCGCGCCCCGTGGCGCGAACGTCGGAGCCCCGGATGCCCGCCCCCCAGGATACCAGCCTCGACCTCTTGAAGGCGCTCGCCGACAACCCGAGCGTGCAGCTCAGGATCGACGAGCGGCCCGAGGCCGGCATCCCGTTCCGGCTGCAATCCGACTACCAGCCCGCGGGCGACCAGCCCGAGGCGATCGAGGAGCTGACCCTCGGCATCGAGCAGGGCGCCAAGGACCAGGTGCTGCTGGGCGTCACCGGCTCGGGCAAGACGTTCACCATGGCGCAGGTGATCGCGCGCGTGCAGAAACCCACCTTGATCCTCGCCCCGAACAAAATATTGGCGGCCCAGCTCTACGGCGAGATGAAGGGCTTTTTCCCCAACAACGCCGTCGAGTACTTCGTGTCCTACTACGACTACTACCAGCCCGAGGCCTACGTCCCGCGCACCGATACCTACATCGAGAAGACCTCGGCGATCAACGAGCAGATCGACCGCATGCGCCACTCGGCCACCCGCGCGCTGCTCGAGCGCGACGACGTCATCATCGTGGCCTCGGTGTCCTGCATCTACGGCATCGGCTCGCCCGAGGTCTATGCCAAGATGGTGCTCAACCTGAAGCGCGGGCAGAGCGTCGAGCGCGCCAGGCTCCTGCGCGCCCTGGTCGAGCTGCAGTACCGGCGCAACGATCTCGACCTGCACCGCGGCACCTTCCGGGCGCGCGGCGACGTGATCGAGATCTTTCCCGCCCACATGGAGGATCGCGCCTGGCGCCTGTCGATGTTCGGCGACGAGATCGAGAGCATCACCGAGTTCGACCCGCTCACCGGCGAGAAGACGGACAGCTTCGACCGGGTGAAGCTCTATCCCAACAGCCACTATGTCACGCCCAAGCCCACGCTCGCCGAGGCCGTCGAGGGGATCAAGGTCGAGCTCAAGGAGCGGCTCGAGACCTATCGGCGCGCGGGCCGCCTGCTGGAGGCCGAGCGCCTGGAGCAGCGCACCATCGCCGATCTCGAGATGATCACCACGACCGGTGCCTGCCCCGGGATCGAGAACTACTCCCGCTATCTGACCGGCCGGCGCCCGGGCGAGCCGCCGCCGACGCTGTTCGAGTACATCCCCGACAACGCGCTCCTGATCGTCGACGAGAGCCACATCTCGGTGCCGCAGCTGGGCGGCATGTACCGGGGCGACTATCAGCGCAAGTCGACCCTGGCCGAGTTCGGCTTCCGCCTGCCGTCGTGTGTCGACAACCGCCCCTTGAAGTTCGAGGAGTGGAACCTGATGCGGCCGCAGACGGTCTTCGTCTCGGCCACGCCGGGCCCGTGGGAGCTGCAGCAGACCGGCGGCGTGTTCACCGAGCAGGTGATCCGGCCCACGGGCCTGATCGACCCGGTGTGCCTGGTGCGCCCGGTCGAGAGCCAGGTCGACGATCTCATGGCCGAGTGCCGCGAGTGCGCCGCCCG
>CAZXYL010000338.1:0-2680 GCA_964644915.1 uncultured Geminicoccaceae bacterium | reverse complement strand
CAGCAGAGGCTTTTGACCTGGTCCCTGAACCCACCTATCATGCGGGCAGCCGGAACGGCGGCGCGCCAGCCTGCCGACCGGAAGGAGGCAGCCCGTAGGGAGATCACCATGCCGAGACTTGCCCGCGGTCTCTTGGCCGCGACCTTTCTCACCGCCTTCTCGAGCCAGGCGTTCGCCGCCGACCTCTTGATCTGGTGGAACAAGAGCTACTATCCGGAGGAGGACGAGAAGTTCGAGGAGATCGTCGCCGCGTTCGAGCAGGAGAAGGGCGTCGACGTCGAGCTCAGCTTCTTCACCAACGAGGACATGCCGGTCAAGACGCTGGCGGCGCTGACCGCGGGCGAGCCGCCGGACCTCGCCTTCGCCTTCCTGTTCGATCTGCAGCACACCTCGCGCTGGGCCTTTGAGGGCGTGCTCGAGGACGTTTCCGACGTGATCGAGCCGATGGAGGACCGCTTCTACGACTACGCGCTCGAATCGGTGCATCTCCTCGACGGCCAGACCGGCGAGCGCGCCTACTATGCCTTCCCGACCCAGCAGCAGACGGCGCACATCCACGTCTGGAAGAGCCTGCTCGAGGATGCCGGCTTGTCGGCCGACGAGATCCCGATGACCTGGAACGAGTACTGGGACTGGTTCTGCGATCCGGCGCAGCCGGCAGTCCGGCAGGCCACCGGCAACCGCCAGCTCTACGGCGTCGGCCAGCCGATGTCGTCCTCGGCCTCGGACACGATCTTCCACTTCATGATGTTCGCGAACGCGTACGACGTCGAGTGGCTGGACGAGGGCGGCAACGTCGTGCTCGACAAGCATCGCGACGGCCTGATCCAGGCCCTCGACAGCTACACCAAGCCGTTCAAGGACGGCTGCGTGCCGCCGGGCGCCGTGAACTGGGGCGATGCCGACAACAACGTGAACTTCCTCAACCAAGTCACCATCATGACGCCGAACCCCTCGCTCTCGATCCCGGCGTCGCAGTACACGGCCAACCCCGAGAACTACACGGACAACATCGTCACCATCGAGTGGCCGGACAAGCCGGACGGCGAGCCGATCGTCTACATGACGGCGATCAAGAACGCGGTCATCTTCAAGGACTCTGCGAACAAGGAGGGCGCCAAGGAGTTCATGCGCTACCTCTACGAGCCCGAGAACATCGGCCCGTATCTCGAGGGCTCGATCGGACGGTGGTTCCCGGTGATGCCGGAGCTGGTCGAGACGCCGTTCTGGCAGGACGAGACGGATGCGCACCGGGTCACGCACCGCGTCCAGTACACCGAGCGGCCGCAGAACACCTTTCCGTTCGTGCGCAACCACCGCTTCATCACGGTCATGTCGGAGAACGCGATCGGTAAGGCCGTGGGCCGGATCGTGCTCGAGAACTGGTCGACCGAGGATGCGGCGGACGAGCTGATCGCGCGGGTCAAGGAGGTCGTCGGCACCAGCTGAGCGGCCTGGGCTTCAGGGGAGGGGCGCAGCCCCTCCCCTTTCGTTCCGGGGCCGGGCGCCAGGGGAGGAGCGGGCATGGCGGTCACCGCCGCAGAGCTGCCGGGCCGGCAGGAGAGCGGGTTCTGGAGCTCGCCCGAGATGACCTGGGGGGTGATCCTGGTCCTCCCTTACGTCGTCGTGTTCCTCGTGTTCGTGGTCTGGCCGGTCGCCTACGGGGTGTGGCTCGGGTCGAGTCCGCAGAGCTACGTGGCGCTGTGGAGCGACCCGATCTATCTCCGCACGCTGACCAACACGGCGATCTTCCTGGGCGTCGGCATCAATCTGAAGCTGTTCCTGGCGCTGATGCTCTCGGGCTTCTTCTACAACATGCGGCCCTGGATCCGCTGGCTCTCGATCATCTTCATCCTGCCGTGGGCGGTGCCCTCGATCCCCACCATCCTGTCCTTCCGCTGGATGCTGAACTCGGAGTGGGGGATGATCAACGGCATCCTGTGGCACTGGTTCGGCATCGACGGGCCCTGGTGGCTGGTGCGCCCGCACCTGGCCTTCGGCTCGGTGATCACGGTCCACATCTGGAAGTATCTGCCGTTCTGGACGCTGATCCTGCTCGCCGCGCGGATGTCGATCTCGCACGACCTCTACGAGGCGGCGCGCATCGACGGCGCCTCGCGGATGCAGACCTTCCAGTACGTGACCTGGCCGCAGCTGCGGAACCTCTACATCACGAGCACCCTGCTCTCGACCATCTGGAGCCTGGGCGATTTCAACAGCGTCTACCTGCTGACCACCGGCGGCCCCAACGAGATGACGCACGTGCTGGCCACCTTGGGCATCCGTTACGCCTTCCGCATGATGCAGCTCGATCTCGGGGTGGCCACGGTGATGACGGCGCTGCCGGTGCTCATACCGCTCGTGGTGATCCTGGTGCGCCGCCTCGGGGGGAGGGTCGAACGGTGAACGCCAAAGCCACGACCGCGGCGCGCCCGGAGCCCTTCCGGGTCGGCACGGGGATTCGCAGCGGCGGGTTCTACGCCGTGCAGCGGGCGATCTCGGAGGGCGGGCTGATCGCGATCGGGCTCGTCGTCCTGGTCTGGACGCTGCTGCCGATCTACCACATGGCGATGCTCTCGATCACGCCGGTGGGCGACGCCTTCGCCGGCCGCTTCTGGCCCGACAGCCCGACGCTCGAGAACTACCGCGTGGTGCTCAGCCAGGACCACTTCTTCCTGCG
>CAZXYL010000337.1:0-16347 GCA_964644915.1 uncultured Geminicoccaceae bacterium | reverse complement strand
CCGATCACCGCCAGGCTGGCGATCAGCCAGGCCAGGATGCGGAGCGACAGCGAGAGGCTGCGTCGAACCAAAGCCGTTTCCACGCTCAGCAGGTTTCGACACTGTGCCCCAGATCGAGTAAAGACAAAACGTGATCCAGCTATCGGAGCCTCGCCCGGTCGAATTGCCGCGCGCCGGCGACCCTGCGGCGGTCGAGCGGGGGCTGGCGCGCTGGCAGCGGCTGGCCCCGCCGCCGGGCGAGACGGGGCCGCGCGCGGCGGACGGCGGCCCGCTGCTGGAGGCGATCTTCGGCAACAGCCCCTATCTCACCGAAGCGCTGCTGACCGAGCCCGGCATCCTGGATCTCTTCCTCGAGAAAGGGCCGGACGGGGCCTTGCGCGCGCAGCTCGACGAGCTCGGCGGTCTCGCCACGACCTCGCGCAGCCGCCTGATGGCCCAGTTGCGGCTGATCAAACGCCGGGTGGCGCTGCTCGTGGCGCTGGCCGACATCGGCGGCCGCTGGTCGCTCGAGCAGGTCACCGGCGCGCTCACACGTTTCGCCGACCTCGCGGTGCAGAAGGCGCTGGATCAGGCGCTCGCCGAGGTTGCGCAGCGGGGCGAGATCGAGCTCGTGCCCGGTGAGGATGTGCAGGCGCGCAACGGCATCGTGGTGCTCGGCATGGGCAAGCTCGGCGCCTTCGAGCTGAACTACTCGAGTGACATCGACCTCATCGTCCTGTTCGAGCCGGAGCGGCTGCGCTACCGCGGCCGGGAAGGCCAGATGGCCTGCGCGGTGCGGCTCACCCGCGCGCTCGTCCACCTCCTCGAGCACCGCACGCGCGAGGGCTACGTCCTGCGCACCGATCTGCGCCTGCGACCGCATCCGCCGGGGCATCCGCTCGCGATCTCGGTCGAGGATGCCCTGCAGTATTACGAGCGCCACGGCCAGAATTGGGAACGCGCCGCGCTGATCAAGGCGCGGGTCGTGGCGGGCGACGTCGAGGCCGGCGCGCATTTCCTGCGCGAGCTGCAGCCGTTCCTGTGGCGCAAGCATCTGGACTATGCCGCGATCCGGGACATCCACTCGATCAAGCGGCAGATCAACGCCTATCGCGGGCACGGCACGATCCGGGTCGCCGGCCACGACATCAAGGTCGGGCGCGGCGGCATTCGCGAGATCGAGTTCTTCGCCCAGACCCAGCAGCTGATCCTGGGCGGACGGGTGCCAGAGGTGCGCGCACCCGCCACCTGCGAGGCGCTGCGCGCCTTGGCCGAGCACCGCTGGCTCGAACCCGAGACCGTGGCCGATCTGATCGAGGCCTACGGCTTCTTGCGCAAGCTCGAGCACCGGCTGCAGATGGTCGCGGACAAGCAGACCCACCGGCTGCCGGAGCGGCCGGAGCAGCTCGAGCGCTTCGCGGCCTTCATGGGCTTCGGCTCCGGCAAGGAGCTGCGGCACGCCGTGCGCACGCAGCTGGAGCGCGTCGAGAACCATTACGCGGCCCTGTTCGAGAGCAGCATCGATCTGGGTGCCAGCCGCGCCCTGGTCTTCACGGGCACCGACGACGACCCGGAAACGCTCGCCACGCTGGGCGAGATGGGCTTCGCCAAGCCGCCGCCGATCGCGGCCCGCATCCGCGCCTGGCACCACGGCCACATCCGTGCGACGCGCGATGCCCGCGCCCGCGAGCTGCTCACCGAGCTCATGCCCCGGCTACTGCACGTACTCGCCGAGCAGGCGGACCCCGATGCGGCCTTCGCCCGCTTCGACGAGTTCCTGAGCCGGCTGCCGGCCGGCGTGCAGCTGTTCTCGCTGTTCCGGGCCAATCCGCGCCTGCTCGCGCTGGTCGCCGACCTGATGGGCGCCGCACCTCGGCTCGCGGGTCACCTCAGCCACCATGTCAGCCTGTTCGGGGCGATGCTGGCGCCGGACTTCTTCGAGCGCATCCCCGATCGCGAGGCGCTCGCGGCCGAGCTCGACCGGCTGCTGGCACGCACAGCCGATCTCCAGGACGTGCTCGATGCGACCCGCCGCTGGGCCCAGGAGCGGGAGTTTCAGATCGGCCTCCACGTGCTGCTCGGGCTGACCGATGGTGCGGCCGCGGGCGAGAGCCTCACGCACCTCGCCGAGGTGGTGATCGGCGCGCTCCTGCCTGCGGTCGAGCAGTGGCTGGGCGCACAGCACGGGCACTTCCCGGGCGGCGGCTTGATCGTCCTCGGGCTCGGCAAGCTCGGCTCGCGCGAGCTCACGCTGGGCTCGGACCTCGACCTGATCTTCGTCTACGATGCCGACGAGCAGGCGCGATCGGACGGGCCGCGCCCGTTGCCGGCGGCCACCTACTACGCCCGCCGCGGCCAGCGGCTGGTCAGCGCGCTCACGGCGCAGACACCCGAGGGGCGCCTCTATGCCATCGACACCCGCCTGCGGCCATCCGGCAACGTCGGCCCGGTTGCCTGCTCGCTCACCAACTTCGAGCGCTACCAGTGCGAGAGCGCGCAGACCTGGGAGCACCAGGCGCTGACCCGGGCGCGCGTGATCGCGGGCGATGCCGACCTCGGGTGCCGCGTCGAGGGGGTGATCCGCGCCACGCTCCTGCGGCCGCGCGATTCCGAGACGCTCGCCCGCGAGGTCGGCGCGATGCGCGCGCGCATCTTCCGCGAGCACGGCACGCCCGATCCCTGGCACCTGAAGCACGCCCCGGGCGGCCTGCTCGAGGCCGAGTTCCTGGCGCAGTTCCTGCAGCTCCGCTTCGCGCCCGAGCACCCGTCCCTGCTCACCACGAGCTCGACCGAGACCTTCGAGCGCGCCGCGACGATCGGGGCGCTGACGCCGGCTGAGAGCGCGCTCCTGGTGCGCGCGGTCCGGCTGTTCCGGCGCCTGCAGGCGGTCCTGCGCCTGTCGATTCAGGACCGCTTCGAGGCCGGCACGGCACCCAAGGGCCTGCGCGCGGCGCTGGTGCGCGCCGCCTCGCTCGGCGGCGAGTTCGGCGGCCCCGGCCAGGATTTCGAGGCTCTCGAGGAGGAGTTGCGGGCGATGCAGGCGGCCGTGCACCGGAGCTTCAGCCGCTTCTGCCCCGAGGGTACCGGCGAGCCCGGCGCATGAGAGATCCGCACGGCGCGACGGCACCTAGGAGGAGCGCCGCGCCGCAGCGGCACCCGGAACAGCATGGGAGGAATCCATGACGAGCGTTGCGGAAGGGGACGAGGCGCCGGACTTCGAGCTGCCGGCGGACGGTAACGGGCGGGTCCGGCTCGGCGATTTCGCCGGGCGGCCGCTGGTGCTCTACTTCTATCCCAAGGACGACACCTCGGGCTGTACCAAGGAGGCCCTGGGTTTCGCCGCGGCCTACGGTGATTTCAAAGCGGCGGGCGTGGCGATCGTGGGCGTCTCGAAGGACAGCGTCGCGAGCCATGACGGGTTCAAGGCCAAGCACGGGCTGCCCTTTCCGCTCGCCTCGGACGAAGAAGGCCACGTGGTTGAGGCCTACGGCGCCTGGGTCGAGAAGAGCATGTACGGCCGGCGCTACATGGGCATCGACCGCTCGACCTTCCTGATCGACGGCGAGGGCCGGCTGCGCCGGGTCTGGCGCCAGGTCAAGGTGCCGGGCCACGTCGAGGAGGTCCTCGAGGCGGCGCGGGCGCTGGCCCGATGACCCGCAGGACGCTGCCGCTGACCGAGCGGCTGCAGGACTACGTCCGGGCGAACTCGCTGCGCGAGCATCCGGTGCTCGCGCGCCTGCGCGAGCAGACCGCGACGCTGCCCGACCCGGACATGCAGATCGCGCCCGAGCAGGGTCAGTTCATGGCGCTCCTGGTCGAGCTGATCGGGGCGCGGCGCATCCTCGAGATCGGCTGCTTTACCGGCTACAGCGCCCTTTGGATGGCGCTCGCGCTGCCTGGGGACGGCCGGCTGGTCACGCTCGACGTCAACGAGGACTGGACCGAGATCGGGCGGGCGGCCTGGCGCGACGCCGGCGTGGAGCACAAGATCGAGGTGCGCATCGGCCTGGCGCTCGACTCGCTCGACGCGCTCCTGGCCGAGGGCGCGGCGGGCAGCTTCGATCTCGCCTTCGTCGACGCCGACAAGAAGAGCTACGACGCCTATTACGAGCGCGCGCTCGAGCTGGTCCGGCCCGGCGGGCTGATCCTGCTCGACAACATGCTCTGGCGCGGTACGGTCGCCGATCCGGCGGTGGACGACCGGCAGACGGAGGCTTTGCGCGAGCTCGCTGCAAAGATGCACCGGGACGAGCGGGTCAGCCTGTCGCTCCTGCCGATCGCCGACGGGCTCACCCTGGCGCGCAAGCGGCCGGCCACCTGACCGAAGTCAGCCGGTGCGCTCCTGCTCGATCAGGGCGCGCATGCGGTTCTGATCGATCGCGCCCGGGATCAGCTGATCGCCGATCACGAAGGCCGGCGTGCCTTCGACCCCGAGCTCGTTCGCGAGCCGGTAGTTGGCCTCGATCTCGGCCGCGACCTCGGGCGTCTGCATGTCCCGGGCGAGCCGCTCTGCGTCCATGCCCAGCTCGCTCGCCAGCGCCAGGATGCCGTCCTGCGTCAGATCGGTCGCCTGCATGAGCGCGAAGTGGAACGCCAGATACTGGTCCTGATTGCGGCTCGCCAGCGCCGCGCGCGCCGCGCGCACCGAATCCTCTCCGAGCACGGGCAGCTCCTTGAAGACCAGCTTGAAGCCTTCGTCCTCCTCGAGCAGCGCCTGGAGCGACGGCATCACGCGCCGGCAGTAGGTGCAGCGATAGTCGAAGAACTCGACCATGGTGACGTCGCCGTCCGGATTGCCCGCCACCGGTGAGTTCGGGCTGTCGAACAGCTCGGCGCGCGAATCGGCAATCGCCGCACGCTGCTGCTCCTCGGCCGCCGCGGCCTGGCGGCGCTGCAACTCCTGCAAGGCCTCGTAGAGGACCTCCGGCTCGCGCATGAGATAGTCGCGCACGATCGCCTCGATCGCCTCGCGCGGCAGATCCGTGGCCGACGGCCGGTCCTGCGCCCAGGCGACCCCGACCACCAGAGCCACGAGCCAGCCGGCCGCGAGGCCCGCTCCGACCGCCATGCGGCGCATCCGGTTCATCATGCCACTGCTCCTCTCAGCCCTCGGGCAATCTACCCTCGGCAGGTCGCGCCCGCCAATCACAACCCGCGAACTTGCCGCCATGATGATGCCGGCAAAGGGTTAGCGGATTGCGCCAGGCGCACCCTTCCACCGGGTCGCGACCCGGGGTATGTTCCACGGGTCTGGAACGGGTTCGCTGCCGGAGGCATTATAGCCGGCGCGGCACAGGGAAGAGACGCATGCGCAGACGCGAATTCGTGGCGGGCCTCGCAGCCCTGAGCACCGTGCTGGTGAGCTGGCCCGCCTGGGCGAGCCGCTGGCTCGAGGGATCGGCCGCATCGCCCGCCGAAAGGCTGCTCGCGGCATTCCGGCACCCGGACAGCGCGGCCGCGGTCGGGCGCGCCTATCTCGCCGGTCACCCGCAGGACGCGGATACCGGCTGCCTGGTCGAGACGATCAGCAAGCACCTGCACTGCCGCGGGTGCGACCCCGCGCAAACCAGCCGGGCGGACCTGCGCCGCGCGATCTCGCATCAGGTGCGCGACGATTTCGCGCAGGGTCGGGTGGTCCAGGTCGACGGCTGGGTCCTGAGTGCCACCGAGGCGCAGCTCTGCGGCCTCGCCGCGCTCGCGCGCGCCTGAGCCGATCTCGTCGGCGGCCACGCGGCCGCCCTCAACCTTCCTCGATCACGCGCAGGATATCCTGCAGGCGCAGCCACGCCGGATCGCTCCGCTCGATCCGCTCCTCGGCCCGGCGGGCATAGAGCCTCGCGTCGTCCTGCCGGCCGACCAGCAACGCGTATTCGGCGAGCGCCAGGGCCGATTCGCCCTCCTTGCCGGCGCGCCCGCGGGCGATGCCGAGCAGACGCCAGGCGGTGGCGTTGGCCGGCTCGAGCTGGATCGCCTCCTCGAGATGCGCGATCGCGTTGCCGTACGCCTCCTCGGCGCCGGTCTCGATCAGCGCCTGCCCCAGCCCGACGCGCAAGAGCCCGGAATTCGGCTTCAGGCGCACCGCCTCGCGATAGGGCTCGACTGCCGCCTCGACGCGCCCGTTCTCGAACAGCATCTGGCCCTTGAGCTCGTGGAAATAGGCGTCGTCCGGGTACTCCTCGATCAGCGCCTCGACCTCGCGGAGCGCCGCCTGCAGATCCGGCACCCGGTAGAGCGCGATCGTCCGGGCGTAGCGGCCGTAGAGGCTCTCGTCGCCCTCGTAGGCGCGCAGCACCTGACGCGGCTCCTCGAGAAAGGCCCGCAGCTTCACCACCATGCGGGCGTGCGCGTCTTGCCACTCCGGCGGCACGCCGCCGGTCGGCGCGCCCGCCGCCTGGTTCTCGACGAAGGTGATGCGGTCTCGGGTGAGCGGGTGGGTCTGGAGATAAGGCCCCATGGACGAGAAGGCGAGCGCGTTGTTGCTCTCGAGGATCTTGAGGAACTCCGCGAGGCCGCGCGGCGAGATCCCCGCCCGGTTGAGGTAGGTGATGCCCGCCTGGTCCGCCGCCTGCTCCTGGCTCCGGGAAAAGCGCAGATAGCCGCTCTGGGCGACGCTCTGGCCACCGGTGATGATCGCCGTGCCCAGATCCGGTGCCCCGGCCACCGCGGCCGCGGCGCCGAGCACGGTGGCGAGGATCATCTCCGCGGCCGCGCGTCGCTGCGCCGTCCCGACCCGGCTCAGATGGCCGCCTGCAATGTGCCCGACCTCGTGGGCGACGACACCCGCCAGCTGCCCCGGATGCTCGGTGCGCATCAAGAGGCCGGTGTTCAGGAACAGGTTCATGCCGCCGGCGACGAAGGCGTTCAGGCGGTCGTCCTTGACGATGTAGAGGCGCACCGAGTCCGAGCCGAGGCCGGCCGCCTCGAAGATCGGCCGGCTGAAGCGCTGCAACGCCGCCTCGATCTCGGCGTCACGAATCAGGCTGACACGGGCCTGCTGCGCTGCTGCCGGCGCCAGGGACGTGACGAAGAGGCCCGTCACGAGCGCCAGGATCGTCACCATGCGCCAGCTCGATCTGCCCGGCACGCCCACCCTCGCTGTCTGATACCGCCGACCGCGGTGCCACCACGACCGCCCGACCCGCACCCGGCCGGGCCCGTGTAGCAGAGCCGCCGCGTTTGTGACAGAACGGTGCCTCCAACATGGGAATTGGAGCCGCGATGGCCAAGAGCCCTCTCGCCGAACGGCTCAAGATCGCCCGGCGCACCGGGATCGCGCCCTTCATGGTCATGGACGTGCTCGCGGCCGCGAACGCGCGCGCCGCGGCCGGCGCCGACATCGTCCACCTCGAGGTCGGCGAGCCCGGGGAAGGCCCGCCGCAGCGGGTGCTCGCGGCGGCCGGCCGCGCGCTTGCCGAGGTCCGCCTGGGCTACACCGAGGCGCTGGGCCTGCCTGCGCTGCGGCGCGCCATCGCCCTGCATTACCGGCGTATGTACGACCTCGAGATCCCGCCCGAGCAGGTCGTCGTGACCGTCGGCGCGTCGGGCGCATTCGTCCTGAGCTTCCTGGCCGCGTTCGATGCGGGCGATCGGGTCGTGGTCCCCGAGCCTGCGTTCCCCGCGTACAAGAACATCCTGCAGGCGCTGGGCGTCGAGGTGGTGCGCCTGGGCGTGGGGCCGGCGAGCGACTTCAAGCCGGCCCCGGAGGAGCTCGCGCGCCTTCCGGGGCCGCTGCACGGTCTGGTGATCGCGAGCCCCGCGAATCCGACCGGCACCATGTTCGCCCCGGCCGAGCTCGCAGCCCTGGCCCGATGCTGCCGCGCCCGCGGCATCCGCCTGATCTCGGACGAGATCTACCACGGCATCACCTACGGCCCGCCCGCGCGCAGCGTGCTCGAGCACACGGACGAGGCCATCGTCATCAACGGGTTCTCGAAATACTTCTGCATGACCGGCTGGCGCCTGGGCTGGCTGATCGCACCGCCGGACCTGGTGCGGCCGATCGAGCTCCTGGCGCAGAACCTGTTCATCTCCGCGCCGGCGCCGGCCCAGCACGCGGCGCTCGCGGCGTTCGCCTGCCGCGACGAGCTGGACGGCCGGATCGAGGCGTACAGGGCGAACCGCGAGATCCTGCTCGACCGGCTGCCGGCGGGCGGGCTGCACCGGTTCGCGCCGGTCGACGGCGCCTTCTATCTCTACGCCGACGTCGGTCACCTGACGGCGGACTCCGCGCGGCTCTGCCGGCAGCTGCTGGACGAGGCGGGCGTCGCGCTGGCGCCGGGCGCCGATTTCGACGGCGAGGACGGCCACCGCTTCGTGCGGCTCGCGTTCTGCGGCAGCCGGGCGGACGTGGCGGCCGGTGCGGAGCGTCTCGTGCGCTGGCTGCGCGCCCGCGCCTGAGCGGGCGCCGCCCCCCCGAACTACTCGTCCTTGCGGACGAAGCGGCTCCACCAGCCGCGCCGCGGTGGCCCGCCGCTGTCCTCCTGCTCGACCATCGCCGGGGCGGGAACGTCCCGCGCGCCCTCCTCCTCTTCGCGCTCCTCGCTTTCCTCGGCCGACTCGAGCCGCTCCCCGTCCGCGCCAGGCTCGCTCTCGTCGGCGCCGGCCGCGGCCGCGGCCAGCCGCTCTGCCGTGCTCTCGGCGCCCGCTTCCGGTGCCGGCCCCGGGGGCGCGGCCGCCCGAGCGGGCTTCTCGCCCAAGGGCTCGGGCGGCACCGCGAGCTCCGCATCGGCCGCGCTCGCCGGCCGATCACTCGGAGGCGCCTCGACAGGGGCCTCCATCTCGCCCGCGTGATCGGCGCCGTTCGGCACTGGCTGCGCCGCCTCGCTCGCGGCCAACTCAGGCTCGGGCTTGCGCCGCGCGCGGCTGGTGCGCGTGCGCCGTCGCCTGGGCTTGCGGCCAGCGGCCCCTTCGGCCTCCGCCTCACCCGGCTCCGCCCCGCCCGCCGTGAGCTCGGGCGCCTCCATCTCTGCTTCCGGCACGGCCGGCTCGGCGGCGGGCAAAGCCTCCTCGTCCGGCTCCGCCTCCTCGTACGGAGCCTCGCCGTTGCCGCGCGCGGCGATACTGGTCGCCGGCCCTTCGGCCTCGCCCGGCTTCCGACGCCGCCGCCGGCGCCGCCGCCGCCGCTTGGCGGCATCGCCTTCCTCCTCGGCGGCCACGGCCGCGGCCCCGTCCCCGGCAGGTGCTGCCGCCGGCGCCTCGGCCGGCGCCTCGGCCGGCTCGGCCTCCGCCACCGCCCGCTTCGGCTCGATCGCCTCGAGCTGGAAGTCGCCCGCGATCAGCTCCTCGTCGACCCGGATGTCGATCGCCATGCCGTAGCGCGTCTCGAGGCTGATCACCCGATCGCGTTTCTGGTTGAGGACGTAGAGGGCGGTGCCGAGCGGCAGCGTCACGCGCAGTGCGGCCGCCGTGCCTTTGATGCCCTCGACCTCGATCGCGCGCAGCACCTGGAGCGCCGCGGATTCCGTGGAGCGGATCGCGCCCAGGCCGTGGCAGACCGGGCAGGGCTGCGTGCTCAGCTCCTGGAAGCTCGGCCGCAGGCGCTGGCGGGAGAGCTCGAGCAGCCCGAAGGCGCTGATCCGGCCGAGCTGGACGCGCGCGCGATCCGACTTCAGCGCCTCGCGCAGGCGCCGCTCGACCGCGCGCTGGTTGCGCATCTCCATCATGTCGATGAAGTCGACCACCACGAGCCCGGCGACGTCGCGCAGGCGCAGCTGCCGCGCGATCTCGTCGGCGGCCTCGAGATTGGTCTTGAGCGCCGTCTCCTCGATGTTGCGCTCGCGCGTGGAGCGGCCTGAGTTGACGTCGATCGCGGTCAGCGCCTCGGTGGTGTGGATGACGATCGAGCCGCCGGCCTTCAACTGGACCACCGGGCTGTGCATCGCATCGAGATAGTCCTCGACCCGGTACTTGTAGAACAGCGGCACGTCGTCCTTGTAGAGCTTCACGCGCCGCGCGCGCGACGGCATGAGCATGCTCATGACCTTGCGCGCGGTGCGGTAGCCCTCCTCGCCCTCGACCAGGATCTCGTCGACGTCGCGCGCGTAGAGGTCGCGGATCGCCCGCTGCACCAGCGCGCCCTCCTCGTAGATCGTGCACGGCGCGACCGAGCGCAGGGTCAGCTCGCGGATGTCGTTCCAGAGCCGCAGCAGATACTCGTAGTCGCGCCGGATCTCCTGCTTGTTGCGCTCCTGGCCGGCGGTGCGGATGATCAGCCCCATGCCGTCCGGCACGTCGAGCTCGCGCGCGATCGCCTTCAGCCGCGCACGGTCGGCGGGGTTCGCGATCTTGCGCGAGATGCCGCCGCCGCGGCCGGTGTTCGGCATCAGGACGCAGTAGCGGCCGGCGAGCGACAGATAGGTGGTGAGCGCAGCACCTTTGTTGCCGCGCTCCTCTTTGACCACCTGGACCAGCAGGATCTGCCGGCGCTTGACCACCTCCTGGATCTTGTAGCTGCGCAGCAGCTGGGAGCGGCGGCGCGCCTGCTCGTCGAAGACCTCCGCCGCCTCCTCCTCGGGATCGGTCGCGACCGCCTCGGCCTCGCCCTCGCCGTCGTGCTCGCCCTCGGCGCCGTTCACCGTCTCGGCGCCTTCCGCGGCGGCGCGATTGGCCTCCTCGAGGATGCGCCGGTCGGCCTGCGGGATCTGGTAGTAGTCCGGATGGATCTCGCTGAACGCCAGGAACCCGTGGCGGTTGCCGCCGTAGTCGACGAACGCCGCTTGCAGCGACGGCTCGACGCGGGTCACCTTGGCCAGATAGATGTTCCCCTTGAGCTGCTTCTTGGTGGTGGATTCGAAGTCGAAATCCTCGAGCTGGTGGTCATTGACCACCACCACCCGGGTTTCCTCCGGGTGGGAGGCGTCGATCAGCATACGTTTCGTCATTAGGTTGGTTCTCCGTGGACCGATGACGCGACCGCGTATCATGATGCATGGCGGTCAGCTGGCTTCGGTCATCATCTGACGCCAGGATCGACCTCGGGCGGCGACGCCCGCGCGCCACCGCCGCAACGGGATCCAGGGCCGAAGAATGGTCGTGCTGGTACGGGACCAGGCGTCTCATGTCGGTTTGCACCTCTGCGCGGGGCGCCGCGCCGATGATGACCTGCCAAAGCCTGCAGGCAGCGAGCCGATCGGTGGCAGAAGCGCAACAGGCGCTAATGAAAAATCACATCGATCGGCGACAAACTGTTGGTTGCTAACTATAGTACCTCTGGCTACGGCCTACAATCCGCTTGTCCCGATGTAATACCCGAACGACGGCGACGGGATCGCATGCAGGCAGGAGATCGCGGCCAGGTGGGGTCCGCATCACGCAGCACCCCCGGGCGAAGACCGCCGCTGTGGCGTCTGTGGGCCCTGGTGCTGGCGTTCCTCGCCGTGGCGCCCGCGACGCTCCACGCCGAAGCCACGGTGCGCGACATCCGCCTCGCGCCCACTGAGGACGGCGCGGACGGCACGCGGATCGTCATCGATCTGAGCCGCGCCGTCAGCTATCGCCACCTTCAGCTCCAGGACCCGCCGCGGCTCGCCATCGATCTGCCCGAGGTCGCCTGGCTGGTGCCCGAGAGCATCGGCCAGCAGTCGGTCGGCATGATCAGCGGCTACCGGTTCGGCCGCTTCCGGCCCGGCGTCTCGCGCATCGTCATGGATGTCGTGGCGCCGTTCGAGATTCGCAAGGTCTTCGAGCTGCCGCCCAACGAGGCGCACGGCTACCGGATCGTGACCGAGATCGGGGTCGCGCCCGCCGGCGGCGCCCCGGCGACCGTGGCGCTCCGCGGGGCGCCGGTCAACGGCGAGAACGGGCTCGCCCGGGAGGCACCGGCCGGCGCGCAGGACGCCGCCCTCACGATCATCCAGCCACCGCCGCGAAGCAAGCCGCCCTCGGCCGGCGACCGGCGCAGCATCGTCATCGACCCGGGCCACGGCGGCATCGATCCGGGCGCGATCGGCGCCACCGGCAGCTACGAGAAGGACGTCGTGCTCGCGGTCGGGGTCGAGCTGCGCCGGCAGCTCGAGGCGAGCGGGCGCTACAAGGTGATCATGACCCGCGAGAGCGATACCACCGTGCGGCTGCGTGACCGGCTGGAGATCGCACGCAACAGTGACGGCGAGCTGTTCCTCTCGCTGCACGCCGACAGCCTCGTGCAGGCGCCGCAGGTGCGCGGCGCCGCCGTCTACACGCTGTCCGAAGAGGCCACGAATGCCGAAGCCGCCCGCCTTGCCAGCAAGGAGAATCGTGCCGACATTCTGGGCGGGATCGATCTGAGCGAGCACGAGGAGATCGTCACTCAGATTCTGATCGACCTCGCGCAGCGGGACGCGAACAACCGCTCGATCCGGGTGGCGGAGATGATCGTCGAGGAGCTGGACGGTGTCACCGAGATGGTGCGCCGGCGACGGCAGCAGGCCGGTTTCGTCGTCCTGAAGTCGCCCGACATGCCCTCGGTGCTGCTCGAGCTCGGCTATCTCTCCAACGACGCGGACGAGCGCCGGCTCAGGGACGAGCAGCATGTGCGGGCGCTGGCGGCAGCGATCATGCGCGCCGTGGATCGTTACTTCACCACGGAAGCGTTTTAAGAGAGTTTGAACCCTTATAGGATCTGGTGGTGGGTCTCGGCGACCGGGTCGCCGGGCACCTCTGCGGTCCAGGGTCGGGGATCGGATTGCGCAGGTTCTTCAAGGTCGTCGGCCTGGCGCTGGCCGGGCTCGTGGTTCTGGGGCTGATCGCCGCAGGCGGCGGGCTGTACGCGCTCCATCAGTACGGCCGCGACCTGCCCGACCACCGCCAGCTCGCGCAGCATGAGCCGCCGATCGTGACCCGCATTCACGCCGGCGATGGCCGCCTGATGGCCGAGTTCGCACGCGAGAAGCGCGTCTACGTGCCGATCGAGGCCATGCCCAAGCGCCTGATCCAGGCGTTCCTCTCCGCCGAGGACAAGAACTTCTATCGCCACCCCGGGCTCGATGCCTTGAGCATCGTCCGGGCGGCGCTGACCAACATCGAGCGCTTCTGGGACAACCGCAGGCCGGTGGGCGCGTCCACGATCACCCAGCAGGTGGCCAAGAACTTCCTGCTCAGCAACGAGATCTCGCTCACCCGCAAGGTCAAGGAGGCGCTGCTCGCGCTGCGCATCGAGCGGGCGTTCACCAAGGACGAGATCCTGGAGCTGTACCTCAACGAGATCTACCTCGGCATCGGCTCCTACGGCGTCGCCGCCGCCGCGCTCAACTATTTCGACAAGTCGCTGGACGAGCTCACCACGGCCGAGGCCGCCTTCCTCGCCGGTCTGCCCAAGGCGCCCTCGAACTACCACCCGACCCGCGCCCCCGAAGCCGCCAGGCTGCGGCGCGACTGGGTGGTCGGGCGCATGCTGGACAATCGCTGGATCAGCGACGCCGAGGCCGAGCAGGCCCGGGCCGAGCCGCTGGTGATGCGCAGCCGCGCGCCGACCGAGACGGTCGATGCGGCGTACTTCACCGAGGAGGTCCGCCGCGCCCTGGTCCAGCGCTACGGCGAGAAGGCGCTCTACGAGGGCGGCATGTCGGTGCGCACCACGCTCGACCCGCAGCTGCAGGAGATCGCCGATCGCGCGCTCCACGACGGCCTGGTCGCCTACGACCGCCGTCGCGGCTGGCGCGGCCCGATCGCCCGGCTCGAGATCGGACCGCAATGGCCGACCGAGCTCGCCCGCCTGGAGCAGCAGGGCGGCGCGCTCGCCGCCTGGCGGCTGGCCCTGGTGCTGTCGGTGGCGCAGGATCATGCCGCGATCGGCCTCTCCGACGGCACCGAGGCGAGTCTGCCGCTCGAGGAGATGACGTGGGCGCGCGCGGCGGGCGAGGACGGCAGCCTCGGCGCGGAGGTCGCGCAGGCCGGCCAGGTGGTGCAGGCGGGCGACGTGGTCTGGGTCGAGCCGCTCGCAGCCGAGGCGGAGCCGGCGGCCGCGGCGCCGCCGCGGTTCGCCCTGCGTCAGGTGCCGCAGGTCGAGGGCGCCATCGTCGCGCTCAACCCACATACCGGTCGGGTGCTGGCCATGCGCGGCGGCTTCAGCTACGCGCGCAGCCAGTACAACCGGGCGACGCAGGCCCTGCGCCAGCCCGGCTCCGCGCTCAAGCCCTTCATCTACATGGCCGCTCTCGAGAACGGCTTCACGCCGTCCAGCATCATCCTCGATGCGCCGCTCGTGGTCGACCAGGGGCCGGGGCTGGGCAAGTGGAAGCCCGCGAACTATTCGCGCCGCTTCTACGGTCCGAGCACGCTGCGCCTCGGCGTCGAGCTGTCGCGCAACCTGATGACGGTGCGGCTCGCCCAGGCGGTGGGCATGGGCGAGGTGGTCGAGCTCGCGCAGCGCTTCGGTCTCGGCCGCGGCATGGGCTACAACCTGGCCTCTGCGCTCGGCTCCAACGAGGTCGACCTGCTGCGCCTGACCACCGCCTACGCCATGCTCGTCAACGGCGGCAAGCGGATCGAGCCGGCGCTGATCGAGCGCATCCAGGACAACCGTGGCCGGACCATCCAGCGGCGCGACTCCCGACCCTGCCCCGAATGCCAGGAGTTCGAGTGGCGCGGCCAGCGCCCGCCGCACCTCGAGGATCTGCGCGAGCAGGTGGTCGACCCGGCGCTCGCCTATCAGATGGTGAACATCCTCCAGGGCGTGATCGAGCGCGGCACCGGCGCGCGCGCCCGCTCGGTCGGCAAGCCGATCGGCGGCAAGACCGGGACCTCCGACGACAGTCGCGACGCCTGGTTCGTGGGCTTCACGCCCGATCTCGTGGTCGGCGTCTACATCGGCTTCGATCAGCCCGAGAGCCTGGGGGCGCGCGAGCAGGGCGCCAGCGCCGCGCTCCCCGTGTTCGTTCAGTTCATGACGGATACGCTCGCCGATCAGCCGGCGACCCCGTTCCGGATCCCGCCCGGGGTCCGGCTGGTGCGGGTCGACGCCGAGACCGGGCTCCTGCCCGGCCAGGACACCGGCACGGTGATCCTGGAGGCTTTTGTCCCCGGCACCGAGCCGCGGCAGATGAGCCCGCCCCAGAGCGCACAGGCGAGCCGGCAGAACGGCTTCCAGGAGGACGAGGTCATCATCCCCGGCGTCAGCCAGCCGCGCGCGCCGCAACCGGGCGGCCTCTACTGACGCGGGCCATCGGCCGCCCCATATGCTGGGCGAGAGGCGGGGCCCGAGCTCATCGCGACGGCAGGACACCAGGCAGGAGGCCACATGCGCGCGGAACTCAGCCATCTCGCGCACGAGATCGAGCAGGGCCTGGCCCTGCTGAGGAGGCATCTTTGACTGGGACGAGGCGACGCGCCGGCTCGACGAGCTGAACGCCGCGGCCGGGGACCCGGAGCTCTGGTCCGATGCCGAACGCGCCCAGAAGCTGATGCGCGAGCGCACCCGCTTGGCCCAGGCGGTCGAGCGCCAGCGCGGGCTGGAGCAGGAGCTCGAGGACCAGCTCGGCCTCGCCGAGCTCGCCCAGGAGGAGGACGACGCCGAGACGCTGGCCGAGGCCGAGGCGGCGCTCGCCCGGCTCAAGGAGCAGCTCGACCGGCTGCAGCTGGAGAGCCTGCTCTCTGGCGAGGCGGACGCCAACGACTGCTTCCTCGAGATCCACGCCGGCGCCGGCGGCACCGAATCCCAGGACTGGGCGGAAATGCTGCTGCGCATGTACACCCGCTGGGCGGAAGCGCACGGCTACCAGCTCGAATGGATCGAGGAGAGCCCGGGCGAGGAGGCCGGCCTGAAGTCGGTCACGGTCAAGGTGATCGGCCCCAATGCCTACGGCTGGCTGAAGAGCGAGAGCGGCGTGCATCGCCTCGTGCGCATCTCGCCCTTCGACAGCCAGGCGCGCCGGCACACCAGCTTCGCGTCGGTGTGGGTCTATCCGGTGGTGGACGAGACGATCGAGGTCGAGGTCCAGGACAAGGACCTGCGCGTCGACACCTACCGCGCGTCGGGCGCCGGCGGCCAGCACGTGAACAAGACCGACAGCGCGATCCGCATCACGCACCTGCCGACCGGGATCGTCGTCGCCTGCCAGAATGACCGCTCGCAGCACCGCAACCGCGCCCAGGCCATGACCATGCTCAAGGCGCGCCTTTATGAGCTCGAGCTGCAGAAGCGGCGCGAGGCGGCCGAAGCCGAGGAGGCGGGCAAATCCGACATCGGCTGGGGCCACCAGATCCGCTCCTACGTGCTCCAGCCCTATCAGATGGTCAAGGACCTGCGCACCGGCGTGGAGAAGGGCAACGCCCAGGGCGTGCTCGACGGCGACCTCGACGCCTTCCTCGAAGCCGCCCTCGCTGAGGGCGTCATGGGCAAGGACGCCCCTACGACTCATTAGCCCGCCGATCCGAAGGCCGCGCTCCCAGGGA
>CAZXYL010000336.1:0-3089 GCA_964644915.1 uncultured Geminicoccaceae bacterium | reverse complement strand
CGGGCGGCGCCGATCGCCAGGCACGCGAGCGTCGCCAGCTGGGTCGTGAACGCCTTGGTGGACGCGACGCCGATCTCGGGCCCGGCGAGCGTGCGCAGATGGCAGTCGGCCTCGCGCGCGAGCGTGCTGTCCGGCACGTTCACGAGCGCCAGGGTCTTCAGCCCCTGCCCCTTGACGTGGCGCATCGCCTCCAGCGTATCGGCGGTCTCGCCCGACTGGGAGACGAACAGCGCCGCACTGCCGGGCTCGAGCGGCGTGCCGCGGTAGCGGAACTCCGAGCCGATGTCGACATCCACCGGCAGGCCGGCCAGCTGCTCGAACCAGTAGCGCCCGACCATGCAGGCATAGGAGGCGGTGCCGCAGGCGACCATGGCGAGCCGGGGCAGGTCGGCGAAGTCGATCGGCAGGTCCGGCAGGTTGATGCGGTGGTCCAGGGGGCTCGCGAACGAGCGCAGCGTGTCGCCGATCACCGCCGGCTGCTCGTGGATCTCCTTGTGCATGAAGTGGCGGTAGTTGCCCTTGCCGATGAGGGCGCCCGAGAACGCGGTCTGCCTGATCTCGCGCGCCGCCTCCTGCCCGGCAGCGTCATAGATCGTGGCGCCGAGCGGGCTCAACACCGCCCAGTCGCCCTCCTCGAGGTACTGGATGCGGTCGGTGAGCATGGCCAGCGCCAGGGCATCGGAGCCGATGAACATCTCGCCGTTGCCGTAGCCGATGGCGAGCGGGCTGCCGCGCCGGGCGCAGATCAGCAGATCCTCGTGACCCTCGAACAGCATGGCGAGCGCGAACGCGCCTTCCAGGCGCCCGAGCGTCGCCTCGGCGGCCGCGACCGGGCTCAGGCCCTGCCCGAGATGCCAGCTCACGAGCTGGGGTACGACCTCGGTGTCGGTCTGGGTCTCGAAGCGGTGCCCGCGACCGATCAGCTCCTTTCGCAGCTGCTGAAAGTTCTCGATGATGCCGTTGTGCACCACGGCGACGCCGCCCGACTGGTGCGGATGCGCGTTGTCGCGGGTCGGCGCGCCGTGCGTCGCCCAGCGGGTGTGCCCGATGCCGATGGTCCCGGCGAGCGGCGCCTCGCGCAGCACCCGCTCCAGGTGCTCGAGCTTGCCCTCGGCCCGGCGGCGCTCGATGCGGCCGGAGACCAGGGTCGCGATCCCGGCGCTGTCGTAGCCCCGGTACTCGAGCCGCTTCAGAGCTTCCAGTAAGAGGGGTGCGGCCGCCTTGCGGCCGAGAATGCCCACGATCCCGCACATCGGCGTTCCTCGCTCGCTATCGGTCCTCGCCTCGCCGGCGCTGCTGCCGCGCGCGCACGCGGGCCGCCCCACCTTCGAGGTCCGTCTGCCGCGCGCGGGCCACGCTCAGCGCCCCCGGCGGGACGTTCTGGGTGATGGTGCTGCCGGCGCCCACGATCGCGCCCTCGCCCACCGTCACCGGCGCCACCAGCGCGGTGTTCGAGCCGATGAACACGCCCGCCTCGATTTCCGTCCAGTGCTTGGCGAAGCCGTCGTAGTTGCAGGTGATGGTGCCGGCGCCGATGTTGCTCTCGGCCCCCACGCGGGCATCGCCGATGTAGCTGAGATGGTTGACCTTGGCGCCGGGCTCGATCCTCGCGTTCTTGACCTCGACGAAGTTCCCGATCCGCGCCCGCTGGCCGATCTCGGCGCCCGGACGCAGCCGCGCAAACGGCCCGACCTGGGCACCCGCGCCGACGTCGCTGCCCTCCAGATGGCTGAACGGCAGCACCCGGGCGCCGCTCGCCACGCGCACGCCGGGGCCGAACACCACGTAAGGCCCGATCTCCGCGCCCGGCTCCAGCTCGGTGTCCGCGCACAGGAACACCGTCTCGGGTGCGGTCAGGGTGACGCCGCGCTCCATCGCGGCCGCGCGCAGCCGCTGCTGCACCAGGGCCTCGGCCTCGGCGAGCTGCGCCTGCGAGTTCACGCCCACGCCCTCGATCCAGGGCCCCTCGACGGCGACGCACGGCCAGCCGCGGGCGCGCGCATGCTGCACCACATCGGTGAGATAGTACTCGTTCTTCGCCTCCCTGAGCTCCAGGGCATCCAGGAGAGCCGGCAGCCGCGCCGCATCGAAGGCCATGATCCCGGCGTTGCACACCCCCTCGCGCCGCAGCACCTCGTCGGCATGGCGCTCCTCGACGATCGCGGCGAGCCCCTGGTCGTCGAGCACGAACCGCCCGTAGCCGGAAGGATCCGGCGGGCGCATGCCGAGCACGGCGACGGCCGCGCCCGCCTCGCGGCGCGCGGCCAGCAGCGCTTCGAGCGTCGCCGTGGTGATCAGGGCGCTGTCGCCATAGAGCACCAGCACGTCGCCTCGATCGGGCAGCGCCGCGCGCGCCACCATGAGCGCGTGCCCGGTGCCGAGCTGGGGCTCCTGGATCACGATGCGCGCCGGCAGCGGCCCCCGATCGACTTCCGCGGCCACCTGGTCCATACCGTCCGCGAGCACGACCACGGCCTCAGCCGGACGCAGCGCCGCTGCCGCCGCGAGCACGTGAGCGAGCATGGAGCGCCCGGCCAGCGGGTGCAGGACCTTGGGGCGGGCGGTCTTCATGCGGGTGCCCTTGCCCGCGGCCAGCACGACGACGGTGAGCGGGTCGCTCATGGCAGATCTCGGCTATCTGCAGTAGACATCCGACGACTTTGGCGCGTGAAAGTTGATGCGTATCTAACGGGCTAATCCTTCGTCAGGCAAGGAGCAGAATGTCGCCGCCGCCGTTCGATGCCGTCGTGTTCGACCTCGACGGTACGCTCATGGACACCGCCCCCGACCTGCACGCGCATCTGAACGAGATGCTGGCCGGGCTCGGCCGGCCCGGCCTCACGCTGGACGCGGTCCGCCCGCTGATCGGCGACGGTGCGCGGGTCATGCTCCGGCGCGGGCTGGAGGCCTCGGGCGGCCTGCCCGACGGCTGCGACCTCGAGGCCCTGTTCGCCGAGTTCCTGCGCCGGTACACCGCCCTGCCGCTGCGCTTCGGCGCCACCTACGAGGGCGTTGTGGCGAACCTCGAGCGCTTCCGGGCGGAGGGTACCGCGCTCGGCGTCTGCACCAACAAGGCGCAGGTGGCGACC
>CAZXYL010000335.1:0-3301 GCA_964644915.1 uncultured Geminicoccaceae bacterium | reverse complement strand
AGAAGCTGGAGGCCCTCTATCCCGACCACCAGGCCTATGTGGACGCGGTCAGGGCCGCCGCCGAAGATCTGGTGGCCAAGCGCTACATCCTTCCGGAGGACGCGCAGGCCTACGTCGAGGCGGCCGAGCAGACGGATCTCGCCCGGCCCTGATCGACGGCTGTCAACCCGGCCTAAGGGAGACTTCCCGCCCAGTCGGCGACGGCGCGGGCCAGTTCCTCGAGCACAGCCTCGTCGGTCCGGCCGGAACTCTTGAGCACGTGGAAGCCGTGGTCGGCCGTGGGGATCACGTGCAGGGTGGCGCGCTCGCCCAGATCGTCGAGGATCGGGCGCAGCAGGTCGAGCTCGGCCAGCCGGTCGCGCTCGCCCTGGAGGAACAGCATCGGCAGATCGATGCGGCTCAGGTGCGCCGCCCGCTCGGTCGAGGGCCTGCCGGCGGGATGCAGGGGAAAGCCGAAGAACACCAGGCCGTGGGCGGCCGGCAGCGGCGCCTCCGCGGCAGCGAGCGAGGTCATGCGCCCGCCCATGGATTTGCCGCCGGCGAACAGCGGCAGGTCGGGCGCAGCCTGCGCGGCCGCGTCAACGGCCGCGCGTACGGTGGCGGTGAGCTTCCGCGGCGGGTCCGGGCGGCGGCCGCCCGCCTCCATGTAGGGGAACTCGTAGCGCAGGCTGGCGATGCCGGCCTCCGCCAGGTGACCGCTCATCCGCTCCATGAAGGCGTGGCGCATGCCGGCCCCGGCGCCATGGGCGAACACCAGCAGCGCGCGGGCGTCCGGCGGGCGCAGGAGCACGGCCGAAACGGGTCTGCCCTCGACCTCGATCTTCATCCGTCACCCACGGGACGAGCGGCGCCGCGCTCAAGGGCGCCCGTCCGCGTGCAGCTTGAGGGCGGTGGTGATGAAGGCGTGCGTCGGGGTGGGCACGTCGAGCTCGCGCCCCATCCGCACGATCGCCCCCGAGAGCCAGGGCAGCTCGAGCCGGCGGCCGGCCGCGAGGTCGTCGAACATCGACGACGTGTTGCTCGCCGGCAGCCCGTCCATGAAGGCCATGACGCGCTCGGGCGCATCGGCGGGCAGGGCGACGCCCCGGGCCCGGGCGACCGCGAAGGCTTCGTCCGCGCACGCCCGCAGCATGGCCCGGGTCTCGGGATCCTCCCGGATCGGGCCGATCGGCAGCCGCAGGAGCGTGGTCATGCCGCTCAGCGTCGCGAGGAAGATCATCTTGCGCCAGAGCTCGGCCTGGATGTCGCCGCTCACCTCATGCTCGACGCCCGCGTCACGCATGGCGCCCGCCAGAGCCTCGATGCGCTCCGAGACGCGCCCGTCCAGCTCGCCGAAGATATAGCGCGGCGTGATGCCGAGGTGCCGGATCACGCCCGGCTCGGCTACGACGGCACGAATCTGCGCGACGCCGCCGATGACGTGCTGCGGGCCGAGCGCCTCGGCCACGATCTCCGGGGCATCGACGCCGTTCTGGAAGGTGACCACACCGGTCTCCGGGCCGAGCAGCGGGCGACAGGCTTCGGCCGCCGGCTGCACGTCATAGAGCTTGACCGCCAGCAGCACGAGGTCGACCGGCCCCACGGTGCCCGGGTCGTCGCTCGCCCGCACCGGCCGGATGGTCGCATCGCCCAGCGGGCTCTCCAGCCGCAGGCCTCGCTCCTGCATCGCCCGCAGGTGTGCCCCCCGCGCGATGAACGTGACCTCCCGACCGCTCTCGGCGAGACGGGCGCCCACATAGCCGCCGACCCCGCCCGCACCCATGATGGCGATGCGCACCTGACCCTCCGATACTTGGCATCGCGCCACTTCAGCATTCGCAAGCCCCTGGAGCAACCGGTACGTCGCATCCGGCGCCGATCCGGCCCGGGCGCGGGCGGCGGGGGGAGATCGCGTGGGCCTTGTCCGAAGGGCCGCGGGCATGGGAAGGTGCTGCGGCGCAGAAGATGTTTACCCTCGGTTAACTTTTTTCGCGCAACCAGACGAAATGAACCGACCCAGATCAATCGCGAGGACGGAAACGCGCACGATCCCGGGGCGCGCCGGCCCGCCCTGCCGGTGGGCGGTCCGCCTGTGCGCACTGGCGGCGCTCCTGTTCGCCGGGCCGGTCGCGTGCGGCGGCGGCGGTGGCGGCGGCGGCACTGCCGGCGCGGGCAATCATCCGCCGAGCTTCTTCGAGACCCAGGAATATGCCGCCAACACCGGTCTCGGGGAGCTGCACGCCTCGCAGGCGTATGCCGAAGGCGCCACCGGGAAGGGGGTCACGGTGGCGGTGATCGACACCGGCATCGATACCGCACACCCCGAGTTTGCAGGCGCCCTGTCGCCTGCGAGTGTCCATATCGGCAGCGGCCGGTCCGATCTGGTCCAGGACGTGGACGGCCACGGCACGGCGGTCGCCGGCGTCATCGGCGCGCGCAGGAACGGCAGCCTCGCTCACGGCGTCGCGTACGATGCGCGGATTCTGGCCGTGCGCGCTGATCAGGGCAACTCCTGCGAGACCAGCTGCGTGTTCCAGGAGAGCGACGTCGCCAGGGCCACGGACCATGCGGTCAGTCAGGGTGCCGGCGTCATCAACTACAGCCTGGGCGGCGGCGGCACCATCAGCCCGACCCTCGCGGATGCGATGACGCGTGCCGTCGCGCAGGGCGCCATCCTCGTGGTCGCGGCCGGCAACGACGGCGCCGCCGATCCGACCTTCCCCGCCCGGTTCGCGATCACGCCCGAGGCCGACGGGCAGATGCTCGCGGTCGGCGCGCTCGGCCAGGACGGCACGATCGCCGGCTTCAGCAACCGCGCCGGCGTGGCACAGGACGCCTTTCTGGTCGCCCCCGGGGTCCGGGTGTTCGCGCCGGCCCTCGGCGGCGGCGGTGCGCTGGTCAGCGGCACCTCCTTCGCCACCGCGCACGTCAGTGGTGCGGCCGCCGTGGTCCTGGATGCCTCGCCCTTCCTCGCGCCGGCGGATGTGGTCGCTATCCTGCTGCAGAGCGCCACCGACCTCGGCGATCCTGGCCCCGACCCGATCTATGGCCACGGGCTGGTCGATCTCGGCGCCGCGCTCGGGCCCTTGGGCGAGCTCGGCGTGCCGCTGGGTGACCGGGTCGAGGGCGAGCGGGCGCCGGTCGAGGCGAGCTCGCTGGCGCTCGGCCCCGCCTTCGGCCCGGGGCCCGCCCTGGGCGAGGCGATCCTTCTCGACGGCTACGGCCGGCCCTATCGGTTCGACCTGCAACGTCGGGTCGGGAGCCGCGCGCGCGGCCCGGACCTGCTGCGGCTGCTCGAGCCCGCAGAGCCGGCGCGGGTCGG
>CAZXYL010000334.1:0-1772 GCA_964644915.1 uncultured Geminicoccaceae bacterium | reverse complement strand
GGGCACCCAGGCCCCCGACCGGGGCTCGAGCCGGATGGTAGCGACCCGACCTCTCACCACAACAGAGTGCGTATCCCTGGCGAAGGCGCGGGTCTACGCCCGGACGGCGGCTCGCGAGCGGACAGAGGCTCGGCGCGGAGCACGTGACGACCGTCACCGCGCCCGTTCGCCCGGCCCTGGAGGCGGTGGCATCTCAGGGATGTTTGCCGGCGGCCTCCTGATCTCCGCGTCTTCCTCTTCTTCTTCTTCTTTATCCAGCGGCCGGTCGATCTCCGGCGCGTCTGGTGGTCGAGCAGGATCTCTGATGATGATCGGCTCTCCAGGCGGCCGGCTCGGCGGCCTTGGCAGTGGGTCGGGCATGGCCCTCAGATGATTGGGCGTTCGGGCAATCAGCCCTACTGCTTTCGAGTGCATCGACTCCCCCCCGCAAACTGGAGCGATATCTCCATCTTCAAAGCTGGGCCGTCTTGTAGAGAATGGTTTGCCTGGCCCTGGCTCGCCAGCCCCGTCCGGCGGCGCCAAGTTCGAGATCGCAGGAGACCAAATCGCAGCCAGAACTAAACGAACCGCGCGCGGATCAGCCGGATGACCTGTTCGTCGCCGACCCGCGGCCGACGCGGCGTGTCTCGCCTCTGCCAGCCCGCGAGGACAGCCGCCACAGCGGCGATGTTTCATCCAGGGAACCATGCGGCCGTTCAGCCAGGACGGTCCTCACGAAATGCCGGAGCGCACGCGGCGCGAAATCCGACCGATCCTCCAACCGCTCATCATAGGGCATGACTAGCAGGGTACCGAGATAGCATCGGGTGAGCGGTGTTTGCGCTTCTGGTGGTGGCTGTTCGGTATGGAAGTCGCGCTCGCGGTTGCGACCGCCGCCCGCCGTCGGCGGGTCGTCACCTTCGTCCTTGGGCTTGTTGCTCTTCAGGCTCGCCCAGGACTCGACCAGTGTGGGCGGGATCGAGGGTCGGCCGGCCGCCGCCGTTCGGCTTCTCGGTCCCGGCGATCATCGCCTCGAGCCGCGCCTGGCAGGCCTGTGCCACGCTCGCCGCCTTTGAACTGCATGCCCAGGTCTGCTTATTCTGATCGGGGCGGTCGGGGGCCTGGGGGTTGCCGGCAACCGAGATTCGTGTGAGCCCGGGAGAGATGGATGAACCAGCCGATCTCGCATGGCGAGGAGTTCGACTACATCATCGTCGGCGCTGGGTCCGCCGGCTGCGTGCTCGCCAACCGGCTGTCCAGGAACCCGCGCAGCCGCGTCCTGCTGCTCGAGGCCGGCGGCCGGGACAGCTGGATCTGGTTCCACGTGCCGGTCGGCTATCTGTTCGCCATCGGCAATCCCCGCGCCGACTGGTGCTTTCGCACGCGCGAGGAACCGGGGCTATGCGGACGCAGCCTGCTCTATCCGCGCGGCAAGGTGCTCGGCGGCTCCTCGGCGATCAACGCCATGATCTACATGCGCGGGCAGGCCGGCGACTACGATCACTGGCGGCAGCTCGGCCTCACCGGCTGGGGGTGGGACGACGTGCTGCCGGTCTTCAGGCAGCACGAGGACCACTACAAGGGCGCCGGCGCATATCACGGCGCCGGGGGCGAATGGCGCGTCGAGCCGCCGCGCGTCACCTGGCCGATCCTCGATGCCTATCGCGAGGCCGCCGCGGAGGTCGGCATACCGCCGATCGACGATTTCAACCGCGGCGACAATGAAGGATCGTCCTACTTCGAGGTCAATCAGAAGCGCGGCCTGCGCTGGTCGACCGCCCGCGGGTTTCTCA
>CAZXYL010000333.1:0-2441 GCA_964644915.1 uncultured Geminicoccaceae bacterium | reverse complement strand
CGAGCAGCATGGCGGAACATCAGGACACGCGCCGCCCCGCATATCTGCGCATCGAGCAGCTGACCAAGCGGTTCGGGGCGTTCACCGCGCTGAGCGACGTCTCGCTCGAGATCTTCGAGCGCGAGTTCGTGTGTTTCCTGGGCCCGTCGGGTTGCGGCAAGACCACGCTGTTGCGCGCGATCGCCGGGCTCGACATCCAGAGCAGCGGGCGGATCGAGCAGGCCGGCCGCGACATCTCGGCCCTGCCGCCGTCCGAGCGTGATTTCGGCATCGTGTTCCAATCCTACGCCCTGTTCCCGAATCTCACGGTCGCCAAGAACATCGCCTACGGGCTCGAGAACCGGCGCGCCAAGCGGGCCGCGATCGAGCGCCGGGTGAGCGAGCTGCTCGATCTGGTCGGCCTCGCCGACCAGGGGCACAAGTTTCCCGCTCAGCTCTCGGGCGGGCAGCAGCAGCGGGTGGCGCTCGCCCGGGCGCTCGCCCCCTCGCCCGGGCTCCTGCTGCTGGACGAGCCCCTCTCCGCCCTGGATGCCAAGGTGCGTGCCCGCCTGCGCCACGAGGTCCGGGCCCTGCAGCGGCGCCTGGGCGTGACCACGGTCATGGTGACGCACGACCAGGAGGAGGCGCTCACCATGGCGGACCGCATCGTGGTCATGAACCACGGTGTGATCGACCAGGTCGGCACGCCGCTCGAGATCTACCGGGAGCCCGCGACCCGCTTCGTCGCCGACTTCATCGGCACGATGAACTTCCTGCCGGGCAGGGTGGCCGCCGCTGATCGGGTGCGCATCGCCGCGGTCGAGGTGAGCCTGCCCGAGCGCATCAACGGGCTGGCACCCGGCACGCCCGTCACCCTCGCCGTCCGGCCGGAGGATCTGCTGGTCCAGGTCGCGAGCAGCGACCGGCCGAACACCTTCGCCGCCCGTGTCGAGGGGATCGAGTTCCTGGGCTCGTTCGTGCGCGCCGAGCTGGGGCTCGACGGCCTCGAAGGTCAGCCCTGCTGCGCCGACTTCTCGATCAACATGGTGCGCCGTGAGGCGATCGAGGTCGGGCAGAGGCTGAACGTGACGCTGCCGGCGGAGCGGGTGCGCGTCTTCGCCGACCCCGAACATGGCTAGGGCGGCGCTCGCGGCCCCTGCGATCCGGCCGAAGCTCGGCCGGGACGCGCTGCTCATGCGCCTGCTGATGGCGGTGATCGGCCTCTATCTGGTGATCACGCTGGCGCTGCCGCTCTACGCCATGCTCTCGAAGAGCGTGCAGGCGAGAGACGGCAGCTTCATCGGTCTCGCCAATTACGCCCGCTACTTCGCCACGCCGGCGCTGTCCTACTCGATCTGGAACAGCCTGAACGTCGCGCTGATCACCACCGTGATCACCGTGAGCCTCGCCTTCGTCTTCGCCTACGCGCTGACGCGCAGCTGCATGCCTCTGAAGGGCGTGTTCAAGACCGTCGCGATGATGCCGATCCTGGTGCCGTCGCTGCTGCCGGGCATCGCGCTGATCTATCTGTTCGGCAACCAGGGCATGATGCGCTGGCTGATGTTCGGCCACGACATCTACGGGCCGATCGGCATCGTGATCGCCGAGGTGTTCTTCACCTTCCCGCATGCGCTGATCATCATCGTGACCGCGCTCTCGATCGCCGATGCCAGGCTGTACGAGGCGGCGATCGCGCTGCGCGCGACCAAGCCCAGGATCTTCTACACCGTGACCCTGCCGGGCGTGCGCTACGGCCTGATCAGCGCGGCGTTCGTCGTCTTCACCCTCGCGTTTACCGACTTCGGCGCGCCCAAGGTGATCGGCGGCAGCTACAACGTGCTCGCCACCGACGTCTACAAGCAGGTGATCGGGCAGCAGAACTTCGAGATGGGCGCGGTCGTGAGCATGGTTCTCCTGATCCCCGCCGCGCTCGCGTTCGCCGTCGACCGGCTGGTGCAGAAACGCCAGGTGGCGCTGCTCTCGGCGCGCGCCGTGCCACTGGAGCCGCGGCCCAACCGCCGCTTCGACCTGCTGATGCTCGGCTACGCGGTCCTGGTCGGCGTGTTCATCCTCGGCATTCTCGGCACCTGCCAATATGCCGCGCTGGTCAAATTCTATCCCTACAACCTCGAACTCGGCCTCAACAACTATCAGTTCGATCGCATGGACGGCGGCGGCTGGCAGTCGTACTACAACTCGATCGAGATGGCGCTCTATACGGCGTTCTTCGGCACGATCGTGATCTTCCTCGGCGCCTATCTGGTCGAGAAGGCCCGCGGCCTCGAAAAAGGTCGGGCGCTGTTCCAGCTGCTCGCGATGCTGCCGATGGCGGTGCCGGGCCTGGTCCTCGGCCTCGCCTACATCTTCTTCTTCAATGCGCCCTGGAACCCCTTGAACGTCATCTATCACACGATGGCGATCCTGGTGATCTCGACCATCACCCACTTCTACACCGTGGCGCA
>CAZXYL010000332.1:0-2656 GCA_964644915.1 uncultured Geminicoccaceae bacterium | reverse complement strand
AACACGACGCGCGGGTCGTGCCTGTGCTGGTTGAGGAGCTCCTGCGTGACGTCGGCCGCGATCAGGCGCCCTTCGCCATCGTAGAGCCGCCCCTGAGCGATGTAATCGCGATAGAAATCGATCGGGCCCTCATGGCCCTCGGGCAGGAACACGCGGGGCTGATGGCGCTCGAGCAGCGCCCGCTCCGCCGGCCCCGGCAGCTCGTCGCTCGGCGGGTTCGCCGCGTACCACTCGGCGAAGCCCGGGTACTGGGAGAAGTTCGTCTCCTGCCCGGAGCATGCCGCGAGGCTGGCCGCAAGCCCCAGCCAGCGTAACCTCACCATGGTTCGTGCATTCGGATTGGGCACCACATTCCCCGCGTCCACGCGGTCTATCGAGCCGGGCCTTAACTGGAGATTGTGATGCTCGGCGACGCAAGGCATACTCGCATGTGACAATAGCAGGTTTCGTGGCCATTTGAGGGCGCATGGCGATGGCGACGGCCACTCCGTTGCCGAAGTCCGATGATCTTTTCAGCCTTACGCTCAGGCAGGCAAAGGCCTGGGGCGCGGCACTGACCAGCTATCTCGGCGGCATCGCTGCGCTGATCACAGGCTACGTGGCGCTCAAGAACTACTTCCCGGAATGGAACCACGCCCTGGTCGTGGGCATGGCCGGCGTGCCGCTGGCGCTCGCTTTGCTCACGGTGACACTGCCCGCATGGGTCAAGCGTCGCCGTGACCGGAAGCTCATGGAGGAGGGGATCGCGGGCACTTTGAGCGATCCCGGCTACTTCCGCCTTCGGCCGTACGAGGCCGGGGACCGCGAGCGCTATTGGCGGCCGGACGGTGCGCACGAGGAGATCCTGAGGTGGATTCAGACCGCCCGGGATCCCGTGCTGTACCTCACCGGCCGTTCCGGAACCGGCAAGAGCTCGCTGCTCAACGCCTGGGTTCTGCCGAGACTGCGCGAGGAAGGGCCGGCCTGCCGCGTTCTCGTCGTGCGCAGCTACCGGGACCCGCTCGAGGCGCTCGTGGCGCAACTGCGCGCGCCGGGCGTCATCTGGCAGAAGCCGGCGAGCGACCTGCCGACGGATCCGCGGTCACTGCTCGAGCGCGCCGTCGACTATCTGCAGCCGAAGAGACGGCTGCTGATCGTTTTCGACCAGTTCGAGGAGTTCGTCATCCTGCACGACATCGAGCGCAGGCAGCACCTCGAAGGCTTCCTCCACCGCTTTCTCGAGCAGCCTGTCCCCGGCGCCGCCGTCCTTCTGGTCCTGCGCAGCGATTACCTCGGTGTGCTCGATCAGCTGGATCTGCCGCTGCTGCGACAGCGGGACAACTGGCGCGAGGTCGGGCCGTTCCTGCAGAGCGCTGCGGCCGCGTTCCTGGATCGCTCCGGCCTGCAGCTCGGGCCGGAGCTCAAAGAGAAGATCCTCAATGAGGCTGCAGAGATCGAGGAGAACCCGGGCCTGATCCGCCCCATCACCCTCAACATGTTCGGGTTGGTCCTGAGCCGCTTCACGGGCAAGCTGCCGCCGGGGTTCGAAGCCGGCAGGCTCATCACCGCCTATCTTCGCGACACGCTCAACCACCCCGAGATTCGCGCGCACGCGCCGAAAATCATTCAAAACATGCTGGTCCCCGAGACCGGGACGAAGCGCCCATGCTCGGAGGCGGAACTCGGACGTGCGACCCAACTCGACCCCGGGCTCGTCCGCGGCTGCCTTCTGGCCCTGGGCAATCGCGGCCTGGTGCGGTCGATCGACGAGGTCGGCCATGTCTGGGAAATCTCTCACGATTTCGTCGCGCGGCTCCTCAATCAGATCGTCGGCAAGTGGCGGCGGCCTTTGTGGCGAACTCTGCTTCCCTGGATCGCGCCGGCGTCGCTGCTGCTGTGGATCGGCATCGTTTTTGTCGGCTCGCCGATCTACCGTGCAAGCGCGGCGATCGACCTCCTGGAACAACGCAATATTAATGTTCAAGTATTGGGCAATGAATTCTGGGTAGAATTCCCGGGCGATGCTGCCGCAGATCGGTGGCAGGAACAATTCGAAGGCGTGTTGACGGAACTCGAGAAACTGCAGTTTCTATGGATGCGGGTCGGGGGGCTCAGGTTGGACGGTCTCCCGATTGTCGACCTGCGCCCTTTGGAGGGTCTTTCCGGGTTGCAGAGGCTCGATCTGAATGCGACCCGCGTCACCGAGCTGGATCCCGTGCAGAATCTGCCCGGGCTGAAGTCGCTCCTGCTGGCGCAGACGCCTGTTGCCGACCTCCGGCCGCTGGAAGGGCTGCCTGAGCTGGAGGTATTGGGCCTCGGCGGAACCCAGGTCACCGACATCGACCCGCTCGACGGGCTGCCCAAGCTGAAGATGCTGGATCTGGCCGGGACTCGGGTTTCCAGATTGAGCCCGGTGCAGGGTCTGACCGGGCTGGAGATGCTGAATCTGGCATGGACGCCGGTGACGGATCTCGACCCGCTCCAGGGCTTGCGCGAGCTCAAGATGTTGGACCTGACGGGCACCCGGGTCACCGAGCTGGCGCCTTTGCATGACTTGGCCGCGTTGCAGACGCTGCTCCTGACACATACGCCGGTAACAGATATCGGCCCGCTGCGGGGGCTGTCGGAGCTGCGGGTGCTTGACCTGATCGGAACCCGGGTCACTGAATTGGGCCCC
>CAZXYL010000331.1:0-11653 GCA_964644915.1 uncultured Geminicoccaceae bacterium | reverse complement strand
TCCAGGCGCTGGCCCGCGATGCCGCCCTTGCCGGTGAGCTCCAGGGTGCCGTCGAGATCGCGCAGCCAGTCCACCGCCATCGGCTGCATCGGCCAGTTGCCGAGCACGGGCCCGGCGAGCAGTGTCGGGTCGATGCGCCAGCCCGCGACCGCCAGGAGGGGCATGAGCGTATCCAGCCTGGGCTCGCCGAGGCTCAGGCGGGCACCCAGGTGTGGCCGCGCCGCGCCGTCCTGCCAGGTGACCTCGCCGGTCACGCGGGTCGGACCGAGACCGACGCTGCCGGCCATGGCCACCCGGTCCATGGCCTCGCCACGCAGCCGTCCGGTCAGCTCCAGCGGCCCGGGGCCGATCCCGTCCTGACGCCAGCTCGCGCCCAGGGCCTGGACCAGCGCCCCGTACTCGGGGTGCGCCGCTTCGATCTGGACGTCGTAGCTCGCCGGCACGCCTTCCGGCCAGGTCAGCTCGCCCGCGAGCTCGAGCTGCAGATCGTCCGCCGCCATCGTCAGCTCCAGCTCGGTCCGCTCGCGCCAGCCGCGCGCCGTGCCGTTCAGCCGGAGCGGGCCGAGGCGCCCGAGCGCTACCGGCGGCTGCAGCCCCAGGCGGCGCAGGAGCAGGGCGGGGCGGGGTGCCGTCAGCGTGGCCGTAAGGTCGAGCCGCTCGGCCGCGAAATCCACCTCGCCCGCCAGCTCCGTCCTCGTCTCGGCCATGCCCCGAGCAGACAACTGCCTGAGCGAGAGCCGCTGATCGACCGCCCGGCCGGCGAGGCGGACGTCCTGCCAACGCACCCCCTGCCAGGTCAGCTGCGCGATATCCGCCTCGATTGCGGCGTCGGCGCGCGCGAGCCCGTGCCGCAAGGCGGCGATGGCCCCGGCCGGGGTCTCTTCCGGCCAGTAGGCGTCCAGATCGAGGCGATCGATCGCGAGCGCGCCGGCGAGCTGCTTGCGCCCTTCGAGATTGAGCGCCAGCGACCCCGCGACGCTGGAGGCAGCGAGCCGGATCTCGGCGTCCTGGAGGCGCAGGACCTTCGGGCTCAGGCCGAGCCTGGCCGAGAGGCTGAGCGTGCGGAGATGGTCGACCCTCATGCCCTCGGGATCGAGATCCAGCCACCGCAGCAGCGCCCCGAGGTCGTCGGTGACGCCCGTCAGCAATCCCTCGAGAGACATCTCGCCCTCGGCCCCGACGAGCCCGCCGCTGAACGCGACGTCGGCGTTGCCCGGCAGAATCGCCCGCGCCTGCTCGATCCGCACCTGGTCGGCCGAGAGGCCGAGCGTCAGACGCAGACGGCGCACGGTCTCGTCCCGGTAGCCGAGCAGCCCGACCGTGAGATCGACCCTGCCGTCGAGCCAGCGCGCAGCGTCCGCGAGCAGTGCCATGGCCGACCAGTCGACCGGCATCGGCTCCGGCACGTCCAGGCGCCCGACCGTGAGCGTCAGATCGATCACCGGCGGCTCGGCGAGCGTCATCTCCATCCGGCCTTGCGCCTGGGTGCCGGCGACCGTGACCAGGAGCTCGCCCACCTCCGCGCGGCTCGCCGCCGTGGTGAGCGCGCCACCGATCTCGTACCGCTGGCCGACCCAGGCCGGTAGCTGCGGCGGTGCGTGGCCGAGCGCTGCGGCAGCCGCCTGGAGACCGGCGCGCGCGTCGTCGCCGGCGAGCGTGACCCGTCCCCGCAGCTGCAGCTCGCCGTCGTTCAGCACCAGGCCACGGTACGAGACGCGGGCGGCGCCGGCGCTCGGCTCCTCGGCGATCACGTCGAGCTGCAGGGTCGTGGACGGGTCGGTGGTGATGCGGCCGAGACGGGCCGCCACGCGAAAGCCGTGCTCGTTGGCGCGAAAATCGCCCGTGACCACGAACGGCCCGCGGCGGTCCTCCGCGACCAGCTCCAGATTGATGCGTTCGAACTCGGGCGGGCTCGCCTCGGCTTCCTGACCGTCATGCCTGAGCGATGCCCGCCCGTCGATCACGGAGAGCCGGTGCAAGCCGAACGCCGCGAGCGGCAGCAGCGGCCCGTCCTCCTCCAGCCGCGGCAGGCGCGCCAGCTCCTGTGCCGCATTCACGTGCAGGATTGGACGCACCAGGCGGACGGCGGTGATCTGGAGCTCGCCCCGCAGAAGCGGCAGCGGCCTGACCTGGAGATCCACGCGGTCCACCGTCAGGCGCAGCGCGCCGCCCCGCGCCTCGAGATCGCCCAGCGTCGCTCCGGCGAGGCTCAGCGTCGGCTGCGGCAACAGATTCAGATCGACCCGGCCGTCGACCACCATCTCGTGGCCGGTGATCGCCTCGGCCTCGCGGATCAGCTGCCGGCGCAGGTCCTCGGTCTCGAGCCGTTGCGCCAGCACGAACACGCTCCCGACGGCCAGAATGGCCGAGGCAACCAGAAGCAGGATGACGATACGCAAGTTTCGTCCGATGTCGGGCACCCGGCGGGCTCATGTTCGGCGCAGCTATACGGTGTGCGATCTGCCCCGGCAACCGATGGCCCGGGCCGGGCTCAGCATCGCATGCCCTCGCTACGCGCGGGGGTGTGCCTCTAGATAGAGGCGCATCAGCCGCTCGCCATCGACGCCGGTGTACCCTTGGGTGGTCGACAGGCTCGCGTGGCCGAGCAGCTCCTGAATCGTGCGCAGATCCGCGCCGCCTTCGAGCAGATGGGTGGCGAAGCTGTGGCGCAGCGCGTGTGGGGTGGCGCTCTCGGGCAGCCCGAGCAGGCGCCGCACCGCCTGCACCTGGCGGCGGACCACGGCCGGTTGCAGGCGTTTGCCACGCGCGCCGACGAACAGCGGCCGCTCCGGCGCGGGATCGAAGGGGCAATCGCTCACATAGGCCCCGATCGCTTCGGCGACCACCGGCAGGATCGGCACGACCCGCTGCTTGCTGCCCTTGCCGGTCACGGTGAGCACGCGGAGCGCGCCGGGGCGAGCTCCCACGTCCCGGCGCTCCAGGCCGAGCGCTTCGCCGATGCGCAAGCCCGCCCCGTAGAGCAGGAGGAGCAGCGCCGCATCCCGCTTCGCCTGCCACTCCGACCTCGCGAACGCCGGTACGGTCTCGATCAGCTCCTCGGCCTGGGCGGCCGAGAGCGGGCGCGGCAGGCGTCGCACCAGCCGCGGCGTCCGCATGGCCTTGAGCGCCGGGTTGTGGCGGCCGTGCTGGCGGTCGAGATAGCGGTAGAAGCTGCGCACCGCGGCGAGCGCCCGCGCGGTCGAGGTCCGCGCCGCGCCCGCCCGGTGGCGGGCGGCGAGCCAGGCGCGAAAGTCGCCGGCCGTGAGCCTCACCAGCGCCTCGAGCGCGGGCGGCTCGCCCAGGTGCTCCGCGCAGAAGGCCAAAAACGCGTGCAGGTCGCCCTCATAGGCCTTGACGCTCGCCGTCGCCTGCCGTTTCTCGTGCAGCAGCCAGGCCCGCCACTCTCGAACGCGTGCCAACAGCTCGGGGCAAGTGATTGACAAAGCGGGACTCAGCTCAGGCTCCTGATCTCTTTTCACACCTGGAGTTTGAGCCGGACAGGCGGCCCGGGGCAAGCCCCGCGAAGACCATCCCACGCGAAGGGCCAGCCGCCGTGCCCGTGCTCGTGCCGCTGCCCCTCGATGGGCCGTTCGACTACGCGGCTCTGGCGGATGTGATCCTGGCGCCGGGCGACTACGTCGAGGTCCCCTTTGGTCCACGCCACGTGGTGGGCGTGGTCTGGCACGAGGCGCCGATCCGACACGTCCCCAGGCACCGCCTGAAACCGATCGGCCGCCGGCTCCCGGCACCGCCCATGCCCACAGGTCTGCGCCGCCTGATCGAGCACGTCGCGACCGCGACGCTCGCGCCGCTGGGCAACGCGCTCAAGCTGGCGCTCGCGGTGCCGGCCGCCCTCGAAGCGCCGCCGATCAAGACGGGCCTCCTGCCGGCCGGGGGCGCGGACGATAAGGAACGCCTCACCGCAGCGCGACGTAAGGTCCTGGCGGCGCTGGCCGACGGGCGGCCCCGCGCGCCCGCGGACCTCGCCCGGGCAGCGGGAGTGAGCGCCGGCGTGCTCCAGGCCATGGCTCAGGCGGGCCTGCTGGCACCGGTGCCGTTGCCCGAAGCCGAGGGCCCGCCGCCCGCGCCCGATTTCAACAAGCTCGACCTCTCGCGCCGGCAGCAGGACGCGGCCGCCATCCTGCGACAGCAGATCGGGGCGGGGCACCGCGTTACGCTGCTCGAAGGCGTGCCGGGCGCCGGCAAGACGGAGGTCTATCTGGAGGCGGTGGCCGAGGCCCTGCGCCAGGGCAGCCAGGCGCTCGTGCTCCTGCCGGAGATCGCGCTCTCGGCGCAGCTGATCGAGCGCTTCGCCCGCCGGTTCGGCGCGCCGCCCGCCGTCTGGCACTCGGAGCTCGGGGCCGCCGCCCGCCGGCGCACCTGGCGGCGGGCCGCGGAAGGCCGGGAGCCGATCGTGATCGGCGCGCGCTCGGCCCTGTTCCTGCCGTTCCCGGCGCTCGGGCTGATCGTGGTCGACGAGGAGCACGATTCCAGCTTCAAGCAGGAGGACGGCGTCACCTACCACGCCCGCGACATGGCGCTCGCGCGCGGCGGCTTCGAGGCCTGCCCCGTGGTCCTGGTCTCGGGCACGCCCTCGCTGGAGACGGCTTGGGCCGCGGGCCGGATCCCTGGTGCTGCGCGCCCGGCGCCCTGGCGGGCGCTGCTGCTGCCGGCCCGGCACGGCGGCGCGGTTTTGCCCAAGGTCCACCTGATCGACCTCAAGGCGGATCGCCCGCCGGCAGGCGCTTGGCTCGCGCCGGGCCTGCGGCGAGCGCTTGCCGAGACCCTCGCTGCCGGCGAGCAGGCGCTGCTGTTCCTCAATCGCCGGGGCTTCGCGCCGCTGACGCTCTGCCGCGCCTGCGGCCACCGCCTGCGCTGCCCGAACTGCAGCACGTGGCTCGTGAGCCATCGCCTGCGCGGCCGCCTGCAGTGCCATCACTGCGGCTACTCCAGGCCGGCGCCCGAGCACTGCCCGGACTGTGGCACCGTGGGCGCCCTGGTCGCCTGCGGCCCCGGGGTCGAGCGTCTGAACGAGGAGGTGCAGCAGCTCCTGCCGGCCGCGCGCACCGCGATCATGACCAGCGACAGCCCGAGCGGGCCCGCGGCCGCGGCCGAGCTGGTGCGCGCCATGCACGACCACGAGGTCGACGTGCTGATCGGCACCCAGATCATCGCCAAGGGCCATCATTTCCCGGATCTCACGCTGGTGGGCGTGGTCGACGGCGATCTCGGGCTTTCCGGCGGCGATCTGCGTGCGGCCGAGCGCAGCTTTCAGCTGCTCTACCAGGTCGCCGGCCGGGCCGGGCGCGCCGAGAGGAAGGGCGTGGTCCTGATTCAGACGCATCTGCCCGAGCACCCGGTGATGCAGGCCCTGGCGGCGGGCGACAAGGAGCGCTTCTATGCCGAGGAGCTGGCGCAGCGCGAGGAGGCGGGCCTGCCGCCGTTCGGCCGGCTCGCGGCCCTGATCGTGGCCGGCCGGGACCTGCCCGAGGTGCGGCGGTTCGCGGCCGACCTCGCCAGGAGCGCGCCCGAGGTTCCGGGCCTGCGCGTGCTCGGCCCCGCGCCTGCGCCGCTGGCGCTCCTGCGCGGCCGCTACCGGCAGCGGCTCCTGGTCATCGCCGCCCCGGAGGTGGACCTCCTCGCCGTCCTGCGCCCGTGGCTGGCCGCGCACAAGCCCAAGGGCAGCCTGCGCCTGCAGGTCGACGTCGACCCGTACAGCTTCCTGTGATGGGGGAACGATTGCGCAGACGTGCCGTTTCCGGTAACGTAACCGGGAACACGATCGGTCAGGAGCTGTAAAGATGGCCAGCCGCATCAAGGAAGAAAGCGGCTCGCGAACCTCCCGCTACCGGCGGCGACAGGCGCTGCGCGGGACGAAGCGGGTCGAGGTGAGCGTGCCGGCGCAAGACATCGAGCTGATCCGGGAACTGGCGACGGAGCTGCGCGCCGCGGGGGAGGAAGCGGATCGCCTGCGCGAACGAGTGCGGGCGGCGCTGGGCTTCCGTCCTGCACGGACCGGAGACGAGCTGATCGAGTTCTTTCGGCAGTCGCCCCTGGTCGGCGAAGATCTGAGCTTCGATCGGGACCGCTCGCCCGGCCGCCCGATCGCCCTGTGAACGATCGCGGGTTTCTCCTCGACACCAACGTCGTCAGCGAGCTGGTGCGACCGGCTCCCCACCGGCGCGTGGTCGACTGGGTCAAGAAGCACCGTCCGGCGGACCTCTTCCTGTCGGCGGTCACGCTCGGAGAGCTCGTCAGAGGCGTCGTCCGTCTTCCTGCGGGCTCTCGGCGGCAAGCGCTGGAGTCCTGGGTGGCGGAAAGCCTGCCCGGGCAGTTCGCGGGCCGGATCCTGCCCTTCGACCAGCAGGTGGCGGTGATCTGGGGCGAGCTGATGGGCGCGGCCGACCGCGCTGGCGGGCCCCGTTCGGCTGCCGACGCCCAGATTGCCGCGACGGCGATGCGCCACGACCTTATTCTGGTCACCAGAAACACAGCGGATTTCCAAGACTTGAAGGTGATTGTCCTGAACCCGTGGGAATAGGGCCTGGCGTCGTCCGTCTTGCGTGGCTCTGGGTGCTATGTTATTCGACCGCCGCATTCCGGGGCCCGGGACCCCAGGATGGCCGCGGCGGACAGCCAGGGACGCACCGACTTGCCGGACGATACAGCCAACGCATCGGGCTTGGCCGGGCGCTACGCGTCGGCCCTGTTCGATCTGGCGCAGGATGAGGGCGCCCTCGATGCCGTGGCCGAGGACCTGCGAGGCTTCGAGAGCCTGCTCGACGAGAGCGACGAGCTGCGCCGCCTGATCCGCAGCCCGGTGATCTCCCGCGAGGAGCAGGGCCGGGCGCTGGCAGCGATCAGCGACCGCGCCGGCTTCCAGCCCCTCACCCGCCGGTTCATGGGCCTGCTCGCGCACAAGCGCCGCCTGTTCGCCCTGCCCGACATCATCAGGGCCTACAACTTCCTGCTCGCAGAACACCGGGGCGAGGTGAGCGCGCAGCTTGTCTCTGCGATTCCACTTTCCGAGGACCAGGTCGAGACGGTCCGTGACCAGCTCAAGAAGGCGGTCGGCAAGGACGTGATACTCACCACTACGGTCGATCCGACGCTACTCGGCGGGGTCGTGGTCCGGGTCGGCTCGCGCATGATCGACGCCTCGCTCAGGACCAAACTGCACCAGCTCGAGCTGGCCATGAAAGGGGCTGCCTGATGGATATCCGCGCCGCTGAAATCTCGGCCATCCTGAAGGAACAGATCGCGAATTTCGGCACCGAGGCCGAGGTCGCCGAGGTCGGCCGGGTGCTCTCGGTCGGCGACGGCATCGCGCGCGCCTACGGGCTGGACCAGGTCCAGGCCGGCGAGATGGTCGAGTTTGAGGACGGCACGCGCGGCATGGCGCTGAATCTCGAGGTCGACAACGTCGGCATCGTGATCTTCGGCGACGACCGGCACATCAAGGAAGGCGACACGGTCAAGCGGACCCAGTCGATCGTGGACGTGCCGGTCGGCAAGGGCCTGCTCGGGCGCGTGGTCGACCCGCTCGGCAACGCGCTCGACGGCAAGGGGCCGATCCAGGCCGCGGAGCGCAAGCTGGTCGAGGTCAAGGCGCCCGGCATCATCCCGCGCCGCTCGGTGCACGAGCCGGTCCAGACCGGCCTCAAGGCCATCGACAGCCTGATCCCGATCGGCCGCGGTCAGCGCGAGCTGATCATCGGCGATCGCCAGACCGGCAAGACCGCGATCGCGATCGACGCCTTCATCAACCAGAGGCAGATCAACGCGAGCGGCGACGAGAGCAGGAAGCTGTACTGCGTCTACGTCGCGATTGGCCAGAAGCGCTCGTCGGTGGCCCGCGTCGCCAAGATCCTCGAGGACTACGGCGCGCTCGAGTACTCGATCATCGTCGCCGCCACCGCGTCCGACCCGGCGCCGCTGCAGTTCCTGGCGCCCTATGCCGGCTGCACCATGGGCGAGTACTTCCGCGACAACGGCATGCACGCGGTGATCGTCTACGACGATCTTTCCAAGCAGGCGACCGCATACCGTCAGATGTCGCTGCTGCTGCGCCGCCCACCCGGGCGCGAGGCCTTCCCGGGCGACGTCTTCTATCTGCACTCGCGCCTGCTCGAGCGCGCCGCCAAGCTGAACAAGGACTTCGGCGCGGGCTCGCTCACGGCGCTGCCGATCGTCGAGACCCAGGCGAACGACGTCTCGGCCTACATCCCGACCAACGTCATCTCGATCACCGACGGCCAGATCTTCCTGGAGACCGATCTGTTCTACCAGGGCATCCGGCCGGCGGTGAACGTGGGGCTCTCGGTCTCGCGCGTGGGCTCGGCGGCGCAGATCAAGGCGATGAAGCAGGTCGCGGGCCGGATCAAGCTGGAGCTCGCGCAGTACCGCGAGATGGCGGCCTTCGCCCAGTTCGCCTCGGACCTGGACGCCGCGACCCAGCGTCTTTTGAACCGGGGCGCGCGGCTCACCGAGATTTTGAAGCAGGGCCAGTATCAGCCGATGCCGGTGGAGCTGCAGGTGTGCGTGATCTACGCGGGTGTGCAGGGCTTCCTCGATAGACTCGCCGTCGGCGACGTGGTCCGCTACGAGCAGGGGTTGATCAGCGAGCTGACGAACAACGGGCAGGAGATCCTGCAGGCGATCCGGGAGTCCGGCGAGCTGAAGGAGAGCACGGAGAAGAGGCTGCGGGAGCTGGTTCAGAATTACACCCAGAGCTTCGCTTGAGCGCCTGAGCGATGGCGAGCCTCAAGGAGCTCCGCAACCGGATCGGCAGCGTCAAGCAGACGCAGAAGATCACCAGCGCCATGAAGCTGGTGGCCGCCTCCAAGCTCAAGCGCGCGCAGGAGCAGGCGGAGGCCTCGCGGCCGTTCGCCGAGCGCATGGCGGTGATGCTGACGAACCTCGCGGCCGGCGTGGCGGATGTCCAGAACGCGCCACCCCTGCTCGCCGGCACCGGCAAGGAGGACGTGCACCTCCTGATCGTGGCCACGGCCGATCGGGGGCTGTGCGGCGGCTTCAACAGCTCGATCGCGCGCGGTGCGAAACGCCGGATCGTCGAGCTGATGGAGCAGGGCAAGCAGGTCAAGATCCTGTGCATCGGCCGCAAGGGCCGGGACATCCTCAGGCGCGAGTTCCGCGAGCACATCATCGACACCATCGAGGGCGTCGGGCGTCAGCGCCTGACCTACGCCGATGCCGCCCGCATCGCCGAGCGCGTCGAGCGGATGTACGACGCGGGCGAGTTCGACGTCTGCACGATCGTGTTCAACAAGTTCAAGTCTGCGATCTCGCAGATTCTGACCCTCAAGCAGCTGGTACCGGTCGAGGCTCCGGCCGGAGCCGAGGAGGCGGAGGCGGGCGCGCAGGCGGTCTACGAATTCGAGCCCGACGAGGAGGGCATTCTCAAGGAGCTCTTGCCACGCAACCTCGCCGTCCAGATCTATGGCGCGCTGGTGGAGAACGCGGCCAGCGAGCAGGGCGCGCGCATGACGGCGATGGACAACGCGACCCGCAACGCCGGCGACATGATCGAGCGCCTCACGCTGACCTACAACCGCACGCGCCAGGCGCAGATCACGCGCGAACTGATCGAGATCATCTCAGGCGCGGAGGCCCTCTGAGCGGGCGCTCTGCTTGAGGCCGAGGGAAAGAGCATGGCTGTCAGCAAGGAAAATGTTCAACTAGGCCACGTGACCCAGGTCCTGGGCGCCGTCGTCGACGTCCAGTTCGACGGCCCTCTGCCGCAGATCCTGAACGCGCTGCATACCGACAACCGCGGCCAGAAGCTGGTGCTGGAGGTGGCGCAGCATCTGGGCGAATCGACGGTGCGCACGATCGCGATGGACGGCACCGACGGGCTCACGCGCGGTCAGGACGTGATCGACACCGGCGAGCCGATCGCCGTGCCGGTGGGGCGCGAGACGCTCGGCCGCATCCTCAACGTGATCGGGGAGCCGGTGGACGAGCGCGGCCCCGTCAACGCCAAGATCCGGGTGCCGATCCACCAGCCGGCGCCGCTGTTCATCGACCAGTCGACCGAGACCGAGGTCCTGGTCACCGGCATCAAGGTCGTGGATCTGCTCACGCCGTATCCCAAGGGCGGCAAGATCGGCCTGTTCGGGGGCGCGGGCGTGGGCAAGACGGTTCTGATCATGGAGCTGATCAACAACGTCGCCAAGGCGCACGGCGGCTTCTCGGTGTTCGCGGGCGTGGGCGAACGCACCCGCGAGGGCAACGACCTCTATCACGAGATGATCGAATCGGGCGTCATCAATCTCGAGGACATGAGCCAGTCCAAGGTGGCGCTGATCTACGGCCAGATGAACGAGCCGCCCGGCGCCCGCGCCCGCGTCGGCCTTACGGGCCTGACCGTGGCCGAGCATTTCCGGGATGCCGAGGGCCAGGACGTGCTGCTGTTCATCGACAACATCTTCCGCTTCACGCAAGCCGGCTCCGAAGTGTCGGCGCTTTTGGGTCGCATCCCATCCGCGGTGGGCTATCAGCCGACGCTCGGCACGGACATGGGGGCCTTGCAGGAACGCATCACCTCGACCAACAAGGGCTCGATCACCTCGGTGCAGGCGATCTACGTGCCGGCCGACGATCTGACCGACCCGGCGCCAGCCACCGCCTTCGCGCACCTGGACGCGACCACGGTGCTCTCGCGCCAGATCGCCGAGCTCGGCATCTACCCGGCGGTCGATCCGCTCGATTCCACCTCGCGCATTCTCGACGCGAGCGTGGTCGGCGAGGAGCATTACCAGGTGGCGCGCGACGTCCAGGCGACGCTGCAGCGCTACAAGGGGCTGCAGGACATCATCGCGATCCTGGGCATGGACGAGCTTTCCGAAGAGGACAAGCTCGTGGTCGCCCGTGCGCGCAAGCTGCAGCGCTTCCTCTCGCAGCCGTTCTTCGTCGCCGAGGTGTTCACAGGCTCGCCCGGCAAGCTCGTCGACCTGCCGGACACGATCAAGGGTTTCAAGGGCATCGTCGCGGGCGATTACGATCACCTGCCGGAGGCCGCCTTCTACATGGTCGGCACGATCGACGAGGCGGTCGAGAAGGCCAAGCGCATGGCGGCCGAGGTCTAGGGACCGGCGCGATGGCCGCCGCCGCGAACCCGGACAAGGTCGCCTTCGAGCTGGTCTCGCCCGAGCGCGTGCTGGTGAGCACGGCGGTGGACATGGTGGTGGCGCCGGGCGAGTCCGGCGATTTCGGCGTGCTGCCGCAGCACAGCCTGCTCATCAGCGTGCTCCGCCCCGGCGTGCTCGAGACCTGGGAGGGCAACCAGGTCACCGACCGCATCTTTGTCGGTGGCGGCTTTGCCGAGGTCAACGAGCGCGGCTGCATCGTGCTCGCCGAGGAGGCGATGCCGGTCCCGGAGATCGACGTCGAGCGGGCGCGCAGGCGCCTGTCCAATGCGCGGGACGATCTGACCGAGGCCAAGGACGACGTCGAGCGGACCCGTTACGAGCGCGAGATCGCCATCGCCGAGGCGCAGATCCAGGCTGCCGGCGGCTGAGCCGCTCCAAACACGCGAGAATCGTGCTATCGTGGCGGCCGAGGAGCGAGCCATGAGCACGACGTCGGCACGCAGCCAGCCCCGCATGACGGTCGGTGAGTTTCTGACCTGGCG
>CAZXYL010000330.1:0-5428 GCA_964644915.1 uncultured Geminicoccaceae bacterium | reverse complement strand
CGCCGGAAGCGCTTAGGCAGACCCTCGGTGAGGTGAGCCAGCTGCAGGGTCGAGGTGTTGGATGAGACGATCGAGCCCGATCTCCGCACCGTCTCCAGCTTCTCGTAGAGCGCGTGCTTGATCTCCAGGTTCTCGACCACGGCCTCGACGATCCAGTCCGCCTCGGCGATGCGCTCGAGGTCATCCTCGAGGTTACCCGGCGTGACCAGCCGCATCGCGGCCTTGCTCATGAACGGCGCGGGATCGGCCTTGGCGAGCCGCTCCAGCGCCGTCTTCGCGAGCACGCTCCGGTCGGCGGCGCCGTCGGGCACGAGGTCGAGCAGCAGCACCGGCACGCCGGCGTTGGCGAGGTGCGCGGCGATGCCGGCGCCCATCACGCCGGCGCCGATCACGGCGGCGCGCTCGATCGCCATCAGATCGCCTCCAGGACGGTCGCGATACCCTGGCCGCCGCCGATGCACATGGTCGCGAGCCCGTAGCGCGCACCTTCGCGCTGCATGAGCGCGGCGGCCTTGCCGGTGATCCGGGCGCCGCTGGCGCCCAAGGGGTGGCCGAGCGCGATGGCGCCGCCGTCGAGATTGAGCGTGCTCTGGTCGATGCCGAGGTCCTGCACGCAGGCGAGCGCCTGGGAGGCGAAGGCCTCGTTGAGCTCGACCAGATCCATGTCGCGGATGTCGAGGCCGGCGCGCGCGAGCGCCTTGCGGGTCGCGGCCACCGGGCCGATGCCCATGACCTCGGCGGCGCACCCGGCGAGGCCGATCGCCTTGATGCGGGCGAGCGGCTCGAGGCCGTGCTTCTCGGCATAGGCCTGGGTGCAGACCAGCACGGCCGAAGCCCCATCGGTGAGCGGCGAGGAGGTGCCGGCGGTCACGGTGCCGTTCTGATCGAAGGCGGGCTTGAGCCCCGAGAGCGCTTCCTGATCGGTGCCGGGGCGGATGCAGCCGTCCGCCTGGACCGTCTGGCCGTTGGTCCGGATCGGCACGATCTCCGCCGCAAAGCGCCCCTCCGCCTGCGCGGCCGTCGCCTTGGCGTGGCTTCCGATCGCGAACTCCTGCTGCGCCTCGCGCGTGATCTGATACTGCCGCGCCACGTTCTCCGCCGTGACCCCCATGCTGACGTAGGCCTGGGGATAGCTCTCCATGAGCTCGGGGTTCGGCAGCGGGTTGAAGCCCATGATCGGCACCCGGGTCATCGATTCGATCCCGGCGCAGACGAACACATCGCCCGCGCCCAGCTGAATGGAGCCGGCCGCCATGTGGATCGCCTGCATCGAGGAGCCGCAGAAGCGGTTGACCGTGGCGCCCGCGACCGAGACCGGCAGATGTGCCAGCAGGCCGATCAGGCGCCCGACGTTCAGCCCCTGCTCGCCCTCGGGAAAGGCGCAGCCGACGATCACGTCCTCGATGTGCTCGGGATCGATGCCGCTGCGTGCGATCAGCGCCTCGATCACCTGGGCGGCCAGATCGTCGGGGCGCACTTTGGCGAGCGCGCCCTTGCTCGCGAAATGGAAGGGCGAGCGGGCATAGCCGGCGATCACGACGTTCTTCATGGTGCACGAGCCCTCATGGCCGGGTCGATGGGCAAACGGATGCTACCAGCAGATATGGTGGGCGCCGCCCGATGTCGACGCCCGTCCCCCATAGGCACCGCCCCGACCGGCGCTCGCCACGCCGGTGCCGCACCCGGCCCGATGATGCCGGATGCCGGTTAAGGAGACTCTAGGATCTCGGCAGCTCCGCCACGATGGAGATCACGGGCGCAGGACCCGGCTCTCCCCCAGGCGCCGGCACCGCATACATCGTGCGGGCCTTCGGGCGGGCGCCGTCGTCCTTGATCTGGAGCTGGGAGGTCGGCGCTGGGCTCGACGCACAGCCGCTCAAGAGCGCGACCGCCGCGGCGGCCACGCCCAACATCATCACTCTCACCAATGTCCTCCAACGTCTCGCAGCGATTGTCCCGGCGCGCTAAAGGCGTACAACGCGCCTCGTGTTTACATCGGCGGTTGCTGAAGAAACCCGTTTTCGGGCGCAGGGTCAAGTCGAGGGAGAGGGTCGGAGGAGGGCAGCCGGGGCGCTCGTCCGGCCGCCCTTCCAAGAGCTCAATCGTCCCTTTGGCGGAAATCCTCGTGGCAGTTGCCGCAGCCCTGCTGACCGAGCTGACCCACCTGCTGGGCGAATGCGACCTGATCGCCGCTTTCCGCCACTTCGACCATCCGAGCGCTCTGCTCCTGCAAGCTCGTGATCGCCTGCTGAAAGTCGTCCGGCCGCTCCCAGATCGTGGCCAGCGCACGGGTCTCGACCTCGGTCTCGCCCGGTCCCGTACCGGGCGGGAAGAGCCGGCCGATGTTCTGGCTCATCTCGTGAATGGTACGGGCGTGCAGCGCCGCCTCGTCCGTGAAGCTGACATCGCCCCTCGCCATGGCCGCGAGCGAGCCCATATGGCCGCCGTTGGCCCGCATGATGCCCTTGCGATAGTTGATGATGTTGTCCGGCTCGTCGACCGCGAGCGCGAGATTGCTGCCCAGCAACGCCAAGGTGAGCGCGCCGGCGCCGACCAGACGTGACTTCCAACCGAGTCGCATGAACCCCTCCCCAGTGATCAGGCGCGGCGATAGTTGCAGAGTTCCGCCGCGATGGAAACGCCTCACCGATCAAGACGCCGTGTACGCCGCGTTTATTCCGGCCCGCCGGGTGGGAACCGAGCCCGGGTGGAGCCGTTTCGCGGCGAGGCGTTGCGAACGAGGGAGACGGACGATGGCGCTCGAGCTGACGAGCCCGGTGTTCGAGCAGGGCGGTGCCATTCCCAGGAAATACACCTGCGACGGCGAGAACGTCTCGCCCCCGCTGCGCTGGCGGGGTGTGCCCGACGGCACCCGTAGCTTCGTCCTGCTCTGCAACGACCCGGACGCCCCAAGCGGCCTGTTCCGGCACTGGGCGGCCTATGACATCCCGCCGAGCTGGATCCAGCTCGAGGAGGGGTACGGCCCGCAGCACCTGGCCGATCGCTTCAAGGAGGCGGTGAACGACGTCGGCAAGCCGGGCTACGGCGGGCCCTGCCCGCCCAAGGGGCACGGCGAGCACCATTACCATTTCCGGCTCATGGCGCTCGCGGAGCCCGAGCTGCCTCTGGCACCCGGCGCGTCCTGCGCGGAGGTGGAGGCGGCCGCCGAGCGGCAGGTCTTCGCCGAGGTCGAGCTGGTCGGGATCTACGAGCGCTGAGCCTCAGCTGCGGCCGGAGCGGCCGAGGCTCTCCGGGCCCAGCCCGGCGAACTGCAGACCCGCACCTTCCTCGCCCTCGAGGTCGAGCTTCAGGGAGAGGAACTTCAGCATGTCCTTGAGCGTGACGATGCCGATCAGGCGATCGCCCTCGGCGACCAGGAGCCGGCTGTTCTGCGTCTTGTTCATCTTCGTGAGCGCGCCCAGCGCGTCGACCTCCGCCCCGATCGTGTTCTCGCGCGAGCAGCGCTGCATGATCGATTCCACGGTCGTGCCGGGCCATTCCTCGCGCGGCAGCTCCTTGATGTCGCGCAGGCTGACGCAGCCGACCAGGCGCCCGCCGTCGACCACCGGGAACATCTTGTGCTGATGGCGATAGACGTAGTTGTCGACCAGGTCGGCGACGCTGGTCCGCGGGCCCACGGTGATCGGGTCCTGGCTCATGATGCGCCGCACCGGAATGCCACGCAGGCCCTCGCGCACCACGACCTGGCGATAGGACATCTGCGCGGCGGCGCGCACGAACAGGCCGATCAGGAACCACCACATGCCGCCGATGAAATTGCCGATCAGGACGTTGTAGACGCCGAGCACGATCAGAAGCACACCGAAGCCGGCGCCGATCGACGACGTGATCCGCGTCGCCCAGCGGATGTCGCCCTTCCAGCGCCATAGCGCCGCGCGCAGGACGCGCCCGCCGTCCAGAGGGAACGCGGGCACCATGTTGAAGATGACGAGGATCAGGTTGATCAGCGCCAGATACGCGAGCACGCCGATGACCGGCACCGGCAGCCCCGCGGCGGCGCTCGCCACGGTCAACAGGTAGCAGACGATCGCGATCGCGATGCTCGCGATCGGGCCGGCGACCGCCACCCAGAACTCGACCCCCGGCCGCTCGGGCTCGGCCTCCATCTCGGCGACGCCGCCGAAGACGAACAGGGTGATGCCGCTGATCGGCAGGCCGTAGCGGCGCGCCACGGCCGCGTGCCCGATCTCGTGTAGGATGATCGAGCCGAACAGCCCGAGCGCGGCCGCCACGCCCATCCACCAGTAGGTGCCGGGCGGGAGATCCGGGTAGTAGAACGGGAAGACGCCGGCCGAGAGGGTCCAGGTGATGAGCACGGCGATGATGATCCAGGACCAGTCGAGCCGGATCTCGAAGCCGAACAGCGTGAAGAGGGGAATGCGCTTGCCGAACATCTGCTGCAGTCAGCCAGGGGAGTGAGGAGAACGTCGGCCGGCTCGAGGAGCGAGGCGGGAAGAGCCGGCGGCTGCGGCGAGAGAATAACACATCCTGCCCCAAAGGGTTCCTCTTCTGCTCCCCCTGACTTGGAGGCGCAGAACCTCGCCATCTCCTGAACGAGCGCGTGCATTCGATCGTGTACACGGGCGAGGACCCGGATGCGGGCAGACGCGAGCGGGCGCGAGCTGACCTGCCAGGCCGACGATTTTCGCGATCGATGGGGACGGCTCCCTGGCGCAGCTGCACCAGAGTGCCTACGATTCCGAAAGTGTTCTGCAGCACTTGCTCGCAGAGCATCCTTCTTTGCTCGGAATCACCTGCGGCAGCGATGACCGGCTTCTCCTGGTCAAGAGAGAGCAGCAGGTGCCGGATGGCAACGGCGGGAACGGCCGATGGTCCCTCGACCATCTGCTCATCGACCGCAACGCGGTCCCGACACTGGTCGAGGTCAAACGGTCCAGTGACACGAGGAGCAGGCGCGAAGTCGTCGCTCAGTCGTTGGACTATGCGGCCAACGGCGTCGCTCACCGGCCACTGGAACGGCTGATTCAGGCCTTCGAGAGGACGGCCGAAGAGGGCGGCCGTGACCCCGACGCGGTCTTGTCCGACTTCTTGGGCGAGGACGGAGAGCCCGAGACCTACTGGCGCCAGGTCGAGGCCAATCTCAAGGCGGGACGAATTCGAATGGTCTTCGTCGCCGACCAGATTCCAAGAGATCTCCGCCGCATCGTCGAGCTCTTGAACGAGCAGATGCGACCGGCCGAGGTCCTGGCGGTGGAGATCGAGCAGTACCAGGGCGACAGGGGGATGAGAACGCTCGTACCGAAGCTGGTGGGCGTCACGGAACGGGCTCGGTCGAACAAGCGACGGTCGGTGCTGGGCGGCATGACGATGTGATGCCTCGGCCTGGCGGCGGGCCGAACGATAGAGCGTGCCGGCCGCGCTGTCAGCGCACGCGGCGCAGGCGCGG
>CAZXYL010000329.1:0-2787 GCA_964644915.1 uncultured Geminicoccaceae bacterium | reverse complement strand
GCGGGGCGAGCCGTGGATCTGGCTGGTGGGCGCCGGGCCGGGCGATCCGGATCTGCTCACGATCAAGGCGGCGCGGCTGCTCGAGCGCGCCGATGCCATCGTCTACGACCGCCTGGTGGGCGAGGGCGTGCTCGATCTGGTGCCGCGCGGCGCGACGCGTATCTACGTCGGCAAGTCCACCGCCTGTCATCACCTGAGCCAGGCCGAGATCAACGACCTTCTGGTGCGCCTCGCCCGCCCCGGGCGCGTCGTGGTGCGCCTCAAGGGCGGCGATCCCTTCATCTTCGGGCGCGGCTGCGAGGAGGCGGCGCACCTGGCGCTGCACGGCGTCCCCTTCGAGATCGTCCCCGGCATCACGGCGGCCTCGGGCTGCGCCGCCGCCGCCGGCATCCCGCTCACGCACCGCGGCCACGCCACCGGCGTGCGTTTTCTCACCGGCCATTGCCGGGAAGGCGCCGGCCTCGATCTGAACTGGGCGAGCCTCGCCGATCCGGACACCACGCTCGTGGTCTACATGGGGCTCGCGAACCTGTCCGAGATCAGCGCGCGGCTGATCGATGCCGGTCTGCCGGCGGACACGCCTGCGGCGGCGATCGCCGATGGCACCACCGAACGCCAGCGCGTATTGCGGACCACGCTGATCGAGCTGCCCCAGCAGGTGAGCGGCGCCGGTTTCCGCACGCCGGTGCTGATCGTCATCGGACGCGTGGCGGCCATGGCCTACCACGCGGCTACCGAACCGCAGGAGGGCACGCCGGATCAGCAGGTCGGACAGCGGGGCCATGGCTGAGCGGGGGATCGGAGCGTGCGTCTTCACGAGCATTGCGCTTTTTGGGGCCATGCTCGCGCCGGCCGCGCAGGCGGAGCCCAGCTCGGAGCGCCAGGCAACGCTCCTGCATCGCCTGAAGCACGATTGCGGCTCTTGCCATGGCATGACCCTGAAGGGCGGCCTCGGCCCGCCGCTGGTCCCCAAGGCAATCGGGGAGCGCAGCGAGGCGGATCTGGCGAAGGTCATTCTCCACGGCATCCCCGGCACGCCGATGCCGCCCTGGGATTTCGAGCTGACGGCAGAGGAGGCGAAGTGGCTGGTCCAGCAGTTGAAGGCGGGGATCGATGATCCCGGCTAGGCGGTTCGGTCCCTGGCTTGCGGGCGCGCTGCTGGCGGGCACCATGGGCGTGGCGCTCGCCGCAGAGAACGGCGTCCTGCGCGGCACGGGCGATCTCGGGCTGGTCGTCGAGCGCGCGGCGGGGCGCGTGCAGGTGATCGAGACCACCAATCGGACGGCCCTTTGGACAGTCGAGGGCCTCGGCGACCTCTCGCACGCCACCGTCGTCTACAGCCGCGACGGCCGCTTCGGCTACGTGTTCGGGCGGGACGGCGGGCTCACTAAGGTCGACCTGCTCGAGGGCACGATCGCCAAGCGGATCGTCCAGGCTGGCAACAGTATCGGCGGCGCGATCTCGCAGGACGGACGGCTAGTCGCCGTGTCCAACTACGAGCCCGGTGGCGTGCGGGTCTTCGACGCCGCCACGCTCGAGCTCGTGGCCGATATCCCGGCCACTTACGGCGATGGCGAGGCGCGCTCTAAGGTGGTGGGGCTCGTGGATGCGCCCGGCCAGCGTTTCGTGTTCAGCCTGTACGATGCCGGCGAGATCTGGGTCGCCGATCTTGCGAAGCCAGACGAACTCGAGATCCGCAGATTCCGTGGCGTCGGCAGCCTGCCCTACGACGGGCTGATCACGCCGGACGGGCGGTACTACCTCGCTGGCCTCTTTGGCGAGGACGGCGTGGCCCTGCTCGATCTCTGGGACATCGACCGGGGCGTGCAGCGCATCCTGGACGGCTATGGTCGGGGCGAGGAGCCCCTGCCGGTCTACAAGATGCCGCACCTGGAGGGGTGGGCATCCGCGGGCGACGTCCTGTTCCTGCCGGCGGTCGGCCGCCACGAGCTGCTGGTCGTGGACCCGCGCAGCTGGCAGGAAACGACCCGCATCCAGGTCCACGGACAGCCGATCTTCGCGGTCGCCCGACCCGACGGCCGGCAGGTCTGGGTCAACTTCGCGCACCCCGACAACGGTGTGGTGCAGATCATCGACGTGCCCTCGCGACGGATCGTCGCGACGCTGACGCCGGGTGAGGCCGTCCTGCACCTCGAGTTCACCCCGCGCGGCGAGCAGGTCTGGGTCTCGGCCCGCGACAGCGACCGGGTTGTCGTCTACGACACCCTGACCTTCGAGCCGCTGGCCGAGCTGGCGGTCGACAAGCCGTCCGGCATCTTCCTTGCCGCCCGCGCGCATCGGATCGGCCTGTGACCACGAGCACGCCCCGCCGATACTTTGCCCCGCTCGAACGGCGGCTCCTGAACGACTTTCAGCGTGACTTGCCGCTTGTGCCGCGGCCCTTCGCCGAGATCGCCCAGGCGCTTGGCACCGACGAGGGCACCGTCCTCGAAGCCCTGGGCGAGCTGCAGTCGCAAGGCGTGATCTCGCGGGTCGGCGCGGTGATCGCCCCCCATCGCGCCGGCTGGAGCACGCTTGCCGCGATGGTGGTGCCGTTCGCCCATCTGGAGGAGGTCGCGGCCCTGGTCAGCAGCTACCCCGAGGTCAACCACAATTACGAGCGCGAGCATACCTTCAACCTCTGGTTCGTGGTCGCGGCGCCGACGCGGGAGCGGGTCACCGGCGTGCTGGCGGAGATCGAGTACCGCAGCGGGCTCGCCGTGCTCGATCTGCCGCTCGAGGAAGCCTTCCGGCTGGATACGGGGTTCGAGCTGCGATGGGCCTGAG
>CAZXYL010000328.1:0-7103 GCA_964644915.1 uncultured Geminicoccaceae bacterium | reverse complement strand
CGATCGTGCCCGCCTTGTCGATCGTGATCAGGCCGTCGGGCGAGGTCTCGATGATGGCGCGCAGCAGCGCCTCGCGATCGACCGCGGAGACGAGCCGGGGCGCCCGCTCGCGGTCCGCGACCGCGCGCGCAGCATCGGAAGTCGGCGCCTGGAGCGGACCGGGCTTGTCGCTCATGGCGGCCATCTTGCCAGACCGCCTTGATCAGGCTCAATGCCGTTCGCTCGCCACGGGGAGAAAACCATCTTTGCAGCGGTGGTGCGGAGTGGACGTGATGAAGGCGATGCTGTTGGACCGGCCGGGCGAGCTGTTGCGTCTCGTGGAGATTCCTACGCCCGAGCCGGGCGCCGGCCGGGTGCTGGTGAAGGTCACGGCCTGCGGGGTGTGCCGGACCGACCTGCACGTGGTCGATGGCGATCTGACCGAGGCGAAGCTGCCGATCATTCCCGGGCACGAGATCGTGGGCGAGGTGGTCGGGACCGGGCCCGGCGTGGAGCGCTTCCGGGCCGGGGACCGCATCGGCATCCCGTGGCTCGGCTATACCTGCGAGCGCTGCCGCTACTGCCTGGACCAGCGCGAGAACCTCTGCGACCTCGCCCAATTTACCGGCTATCACATCGACGGTGGCTATGCCGACTACACCGTGGCCGACGCCCGCTACTGCTTCCCGATCCAGGGGGATTACACCGATGCGGAGGCGGCACCTCTGCTCTGCGCCGGGCTGATCGGCTACCGCTCGCTGCGCATGGCCGGCGATGCGCTGCGGCTCGGCATCTACGGCTTCGGGGCGGCAGCGCACATCGTGGCGCAGGTGGCGAAGCACCAGGGCCGGCGGGTATTCGCGTTCACCCGCCCGGGCGATCTGGAGGCGCAGGCATTTGCGCGCGAGCTGGGGGCGGTCTGGGCCGGCGGCTCCAACGAGCGCCCGCCGGACGAGCTCGACGCCGCGATCATCTTCGCGCCAGTGGGACCGTTGATCCCGGCAGCACTGGAGCGGGTCGGCAAGGGCGGCGTGATCGTCGCCGGCGGGATTCACATGACCGACATCCCGAGCTTCCCCTACCGCATCCTCTGGGGCGAGCGCGTGGTCCGATCGGTGGCCAATCTCACCCGGCAGGACGCGGAGGAGTTCCTCGCGCTGGCGCCGCAGGTGCCGGTGCGGACGGAGATCCGGCCCTACCCGCTCGCGCGGGCGAACGAGGCGCTGGCGTCCCTGCGCGAGGGGCGGCTGCGTGGTGCTGCGGTATTGCTGCCGAACTGAGGCACGCCGCGCGCCGCAGCTCACGCGTGGCCGTGCAGGCGCGCCTTTGGGCGCAGGAGCACGACCGTGGCATCGTTCGGAACCGGCAGCGCGCGGGCGCTCTTCTGCCGGCCCTTGCCGAGCCGGGCGAGCAGCTCGCCGCAGCAGTCGGGGTCGACCGGGCAGGACAGATAGAAGCCTTGGGCCTCGTCGCAGCCTTCCGCCTTGAGGAAGGCCAGCGTCGCCGCGGTCTCGACGCCCTCCGCCGAGACCTTGAGCTGGAGCGCGTGGGCCAGGGTGATGACGGCGCGGGCGATCGCGACGTCGTCCGGATCGGTCGGGACGTCGCGCACGAAGTAGCGGTCGATCTTGAGCTTGTCGAGCGGGAAGCGCTTGAGGTAGCTGAGGCTCGAATAGCCGGTGCCGAAGTCGTCGACCGAGAGCGTGACGCCGCGCGCGTGCAGCCGCCGGAGCGTGGCGATCATGTTCTCGGTGTCACGCATCAGGATGCCTTCGGTGATCTCGAGCTCGAGCTGGGTGGGCGGCAGGCCGGTCTCCTGCAGCACGCGCTCGATCAGCGCGACGACGTCGGAGAGCGCGAACTGCGCCGGCGAGAGGTTGACCGCGAGGCGCGCCGGCGGCAGGCCCTGATCGAGCCAGCGCCGCGCCTGGGCGCACGCAGTGCGCAGCACCCATTCGCCGAGCGGAACGATCAGCCCCGCCTCCTCGGCGATCGGCACGAAGGCCTCCGGCGAGATCCGGCCGCGCGTCGGGTGCGCCCAGCGCAACAGCGCCTCGATGCCGACGATCTCGCCGCTCCAAAGATCGAACTGCGGCTGATACTGCAGGCTGAACTGCCCCTTCTCGAGGCCGACGCGCAGGTCGCGCTCGATCTCGCGCCGCAGCTGCAGGCCGTAGTACATGGCCGGCTGGTAGACCCGGTACGACCCGCCGCCGCATTCCCGGGCGCGGCACAGCGCGATGTCGGCGTGACGGAGCAGGATGTCCGGCTGATCGCCGTGCTCCGGCGCGTGCGCGATGCCGACGCAGACCGCGCTGTGCAGCTCCTGCGCGCCGACCAGGAACGGTTGGCCCAGCCCGTCGATCAGCCGCTCCGCAAGGATCGTCGAGGCCTCGCTGCCCGGCGCTTCCGTGTGGATCACCGCGAACTCGTCGTCGCCCAGGCGCGCGACCAGATCCGCTTCGCCCACGCACGCCCGCAGGCACTCGGCGACATCGCACAGGAGCGCGTCGCCCACGGCGTGGCCCAGCGTCTCGTTGATGCCCTTGAGGCCGTTCAGGTCGAGGCAGAGCACGGCCACCCTGCTGTCCGCCGGCCGCGCGAGGAGCGCCTGGTCGAGCCGCTCGCCGAACAGCGCGCGGTTGGGCAGGCCGGTGAGCGCATCGTGGTGCGAGAGATGCCAGATTTTGGCTTCGGCGCGCTTGCGCTCGGTGACGTCGCGGAGCACCGTCTGCACCGCCGGCCGATCGCCCGTGGTGATGGCCACCGTGCGCACTTCCGCCTCGATGGTGCCGCCGTCGAGGCGCCGGATTTCCTGCTCGAGCGGCTCGGTGACCTCGCCCGGGATCTGGAGAGCCGCAAGGCGCGCCGTGAACTCGGCGCGCTGCGCCGGTGCGATGAGCTCGAGCGCCGGACGGCCGATCAGGTCGGCTTCGCCGGTCGCCCCGAGCAGGGTCACGGCGCGGCGATTGACGAAACGGATCCGCCCCTCCTGGTGCACGAGGATGGCATCGGGCGCGCACTCGACCAGCTCGCGGTACAGCGCCTCGTCCTGGCGCTTCCGGTCGCGACGGTCCGCGCGTGCAGGTCGTGTCGCCGCCTGGTTCCTGCTGCGCGAGCCTGGACCATTTGCCATCTGAGCGCCCCGCTGGTTTGCTTCACGAACCCCCGTCCTGGTCCGGAGCGGCGCCTTGGGTTGTACGCAAAAAGCCTTAACAAGCGGTTTAGGCAAATGAGCGAGGCGATCCTGGTTCTGAACGCCGGGTCGTCGAGCCTCAAGTTCGCGGTCTTTTCCCTGCGCGGGCGGGCACTGGAGCTCGCCTGGAAGGGGCAGATCGAGGGTATCGGCACGGCGCCGCGCCTCGTGGTTCGGGCCGACGGCGGGCAGACGCTCGCGGATCGCACCTTCGCCTGCGGCGAGGCGCGAACGCACGCCGCGTGCCTCGGGCATCTGCGCGCGTGGCTCGGCGACCGGCTGGACGGCGTGGCCCTTGTGGGAGCCGGCCATCGGGTCGTGCACGGCGGGGCCGAGTTCGACCGCCCGGTCCGGATCGATGCGGCGGTGATCCTGCGCCTGGAAGATCTCGTGCCGCTGGCGCCCCTGCACCAGCCACACAATCTGGCGGCGATCCGGGCGCTTGTGGAGCTCGACCCGGATCTCCCCCAGGTCGCCTGCTTCGATACCGCCTTCCATCGCGGCCGGCCGCAGGTCGCGGACCTGTTCGCGCTGCCTTACGAGCTCTATGAGCAGGGCATCCGGCGCTACGGATTCCACGGCCTGTCCTACGAATGGATCGCGCGCCGCCTGCCCGAGCTGGCGCCCGAGATCGCGCAGGGGCGCGTCGTGGCTCTGCACCTCGGCAGCGGCGCCAGCCTGTGCGCGCTCCGGGCCGGCCGCGCGGTCGACAGCTCGATGGCGTTCACGCCGCTGGATGGCGTGCCCATGGGCACGCGCCCGGGCGCGCTCGACCCGGGCGTGGTGCTGCACCTGATCCAGGCGCGCGGGTTCGACGCCGAGGAGGTGAGCGAGCTGCTCTACCATCGCTCCGGTCTGCTCGGGCTGTCCGGCATCGGCAGCGACATGCGCGACCTGCTGGCGAGCGGGCAGCCCCGTGCAGCTCTCGCGGTCGAGCACTTCGTCTATCGTACCGTCCAGACGGTCGCCGCGCTCGGCGCGAGCCTGGGCGGGCTCGACGGGCTGGTGTTCACGGCCGGGATCGGCGAGCGCTCGCCCGAGATCCGGGCGCGGGTGTGCGACGCCTGCGCGTGGCTCGGCGTCGAGCTCGATCCCGCGGCCAATGCCGGGGGCGGCCCGCGGATCACCCGGCCCGGATCGCGGGTTTCCGCCTGGGTGGTCCCCACCGACGAGGAGCGCGTCATCGCCGAGCACACGGCGGCGCTCCTGGGGCAGGCGAGCTGACATGGGCAGCGGTCTGACGCGAAGGCAGGCGGTGGCGCTCGGGCTCGGTGGGGTGAGCGTCCTCGCCGCAGGTGGCGTGGTATGGCGCGCCTGGGACAACGGCGTCTTCAGCGTCGGGCGGGGGCCGGCGTACCAGCCCTGGCACAGTTGGCGCGACGACGCGCTCGGGGGGCCGATGGCGATGGTGCAGGCCGCGATCCTCGCCGCCAACGCCCACAACACACAGCCCTGGCGCTTTCGCGTCGGCGAGGAGCGGCTCGAGCTGTACGCCGACCACGACCGGCATCTGGGCAGCTTCGACCCGTTCCGCCGCGAGATGTATCTGAGCTTCGGCTGCGCACTCGAGAACCTGGCCCATGCCGCGCGCGCCCAGGGCCGGGAACCCAGCATCAAAGCCGCGTCGGGCGAGCTGACCCTGGCGGGTCCTCCGGACCCGGCGGCGCCCACGGCCGTGGTCGAGCTGGCGCCGGCGGAGGCGGCGGCGACCGAGCTGTTCCAAGCCATCGCCTGGCGCCACACGCATCGCGGCGCCTACCTCGCGGAGCGCACGGTGCCCGGCAGCCTGCTGGAGGAGTCGCAGGCGCTCGTGCCGGAGCAGCCGGCGATGCGGCTGTTCCTGTTCCAAGGGGGTGGGGGCAAAGACCGGCTGGCCGGGCTGATCGTGGCCGCAACCGAGGCGATCATCACCGATTCCGAGATGGCCGCGGACAGCGCGCGCTGGTTCCGCTTCGCGTGGGATGCCGTGCAGCGCCACCGCGACGGCGTCACGCTCGATAGCGTCGGCCTGCCGCCGCTGATCAGTGCTGTGGCCAAGGTGCTGCCGGCGCCGTCGGCCGAGGAGGCCGACCGGATGTGGCTGGACGGCACCCGTGAGGTGCACGTCGCGAGCGCGCCGCTCCTGGGCATGATCGCGGTGCGGGATCTGTATGACATCCCCACGGCGCTGGCCGCCGGCCGGCTCTGGCAGCGCATCCACCTCTGGGCGACGGCGCGCGGGCTGGTCGCCCAGCCGCTGAACCAGCCGGTGGAAGTGGTGGACCGGGAGCGCGAGCTGGACGCACCGCCGCACACGGCCGAGGCCCTGGCGGAGCTGACCGGCGATCCCGCCTGGCACCCGACCTTCGTCTTTCGCATGGGCTACGCCGATCGCCCGGCGCGGCTCAGCCCGCGGCGCCCGTTGCAGGCGGTCGTGACGAACTGAACCCCGTGCCGCCTGCCAAGAATTGACGCCGCGAGACTGTCGTCTTGCGAAGTGATGGCAGAGTAGAGCGCTTGTTTTGAATCGTTCTAAGTCTAAATCGACAGGAAAGTCTATTGAAGTTGCGTGTCGGATTGCTTCATGATACCGCTTCCGAATGAACCCAGCTTGGAAATTCTGTGATCATCCGGGTCCGTGACCGGCCGGGGGCAGGGCGTGGCGGCTGAGCTGCAGCAGTATCATGTCCGCCCGAGCGTTCGGGGCGTCGCCCCCTATCCCGGGCGCTATGGCGCTCTGCGCCGACGCTGGTCGGGCGGCCGGGCGTGGAGCCTGATCGCCCTGATCCCGGCGGCCGCGGTGGCGCTGCCGGTGCTCGTGGTGTTCTCGAGCCTGCTGATGCCGAGGTGGGACGTCTGGGCGCATCTCGCGGGCACCGTGCTCTGGGACTACGTGGTCGACACGCTGCTGCTGTCGCTGGGCGTCGGCTCGGGCGTGCTGGTGATCGGGGTCGGCACCGCCTGGCTCGTCACCATGTGCCGCTTCCCCGGCCGGGGCGTCCTGGAGTGGGCGCTGCTGCTGCCGCTCGCCGTGCCGACTTACATCATCGGCTACACCTACACCGACCTCCTGCAGTTTGCGGGGCCGGTGCAGACGGGCCTGCGCGAGCTCATGGGCTGGGGGCCGCGCGACTACTGGTTCCCGCAGATTCGCTCGCTCGGCGGTGCCGTCGTGGTCATGGCGCTGGTGCTCTATCCTTACGTGTACCTGCTCTCGCGCGCGGCCTTCCTCGAGCAGTCCGCCTGCGTGCTCGACGTCGGGCGCACGCTCGGGCGCGGCCCCTGGCGCTGCTTCTTCGAGGTCGCGATCCCGCTCGCGCGCCCGGCGATCGCCGCCGGCGTGGCGCTGGCGCTGATGGAGACGCTGGCCGATTTCGGCACCGTGCAGCACTTCGGCGTGCCGACCTTCACGACCGGCATCTACCGCACCTGGTTCGCGCTCGGGGAGCCGGCGGCCGCAGCCCAGCTCGCGGCCATGCTCATGGTCTTCGTCCTCGTCGTGCTGACGCTGGAGCGTACGCTGCGCGGCCGCGCCCGTTACGAGCATACCGTCCCGACCCGGGCGCTGCCGTCGTATCCGCTGCGCGGCGGCCGCGCGCTGCTGGCGCTCCTCGCCTGCGTCCTGCCGGTGCTCCTGGGCTTCGGCCTGCCGGTGCTCGTGCTGCTCGAGATGACTGTTGCCAGCGGCGACCCGCTGCTGAGCGAGATGTTCCTCGGGCTCGCCGGGAACAGCTTCCTGCTCGCCGCCATCGCCGCGCTGATCACCACGGCGCTCGCGGTCCTCGTCGGCTACGGCCTGCGCCTGCGCGCCACGCCGGCGATGCGCGCCTCGGCCCGGATCGCGGCGCTCGGCTACGCGATCCCGGGGGCGGTGATCGCGGTCGGCGTCCTGATCCCGTTCGCCCGGCTCGACAACGCGATCGACGCCTGGATGCGGGACGCCTTCGGC
>CAZXYL010000327.1:0-2003 GCA_964644915.1 uncultured Geminicoccaceae bacterium | reverse complement strand
CGTCTGGCGCTCGCGGTGGTCATCGTCGCCTGCGCCATGGCGCTCCTGTTCAGCCTGATCCACCTCGTCCCGGGCGATCCCGTGACCATCGCGCTCGGGCCCCGCGCCACCGCCGAGATGCGCGAGGCCTACATGATCCGCATGCGCCTGGATCAGCCGCTGCACATCCAGTTCCTGGCCTTCGCGGGCGGCGTTCTGCAGGGCGATCTCGGCACCGACGTGTTCAGCAACCGGAGCGTGACCACGATCGTGCTCGAGAACCTGCCGCACACGGTGGCCCTCACCTTCCTCGCCCTCGGCTGGGCGATCCTCCTGGGCATCCCGCTGGGGTGCTACTCGGCGCTGCACCGCAACAGCTTCCTCGACAAGTTCACCGGCATGATCACGGTCGGCGCGATCGCGATCCCCTCCTTCGTGGTGGCACTCTACAGCCTCTTGATCTTCGCGGTCTGGCTGCGCTGGTTCCCCGCGATCGGCGCCGGCACGCCTGGCGACCTCTGGAGCCACGCGCGCCACCTGGTCCTGCCCGCGTTCGCGATCGGGCTCGGCTGGGTCGGCTATCTCGCGCGCATGGTGCGCGCCTCGATGCTGGAGGTCCTGGGCGAGAACTACATCCGCACCGCGCGCGCGTTCGGTCTGCCTAACCGCGTGATCACCTACCGCTACGCGCTCAAGGTCGCGATCCTGCCGACCGTGACCCTGATCGGCGTGGGCGTGGGCGGCCTGCTCTCGGGCGCAGTCTTCGCCGAGATCGTGTTCAACCGCCCGGGGGTGGGCAAGCTGATCTACGACATGGTGATCACGCGCAACTACCCCGTGGTCCAGGGCGCGGTGCTGGTCACCACGGCGCTCTTCGTGCTCTCCGCGCTCATGGCCGACCTCGTCAACGCCTGGCTCGACCCCCGTGTCCGCGCCAGCCTCTGAGATCGCGCTCGCCGCCCGCGCTAGCGCGCGCCGGCGGGTCGAGCGCTTCGCCGCGCTACGCCGCCTGCTGCGCGACCCCCTGGGCCTGCTCGGGCTGGTGCTGGTGAGTCTCTTCCTGCTCAGCGCGATCTTCGCCGACGTGCTCGCCCCCTACGAGCCCAACGCGCTCGACGTGCGGGCCCGGCTCGAGGGGCCGTCGCTCGCGCATCTCGCGGGCACCGACCAGCTCGGTCGCGACACCTTCAGCCGCATCCTCCACGGCGGGCGGATCGCGCTCCAGGTGGCCGCGATCGCGATCTCGCTCTCCCTCGTTGTCGGCATCGTGCTCGGCATGCTCGCCGGCTACGGCCCGCGCTGGCTCGACAACCTCCTGCTCCTGGTGTTCGACACGCTGCGCTCGTTCCCGACCATCATGTTCGCGCTCGCGGCCCTCACGCTCACGGGCCCGAGCCTGAACACCGTGATCGCCGTGATCGTGATCACCTCGGTCCCGGTCTACGCCCGCATCGTGCGCACCCAGACACAGACCCTCAAGAACACCGAGTTCATCCTGGCCGAGCGCTCGCTCGGCGCCGGGCCGATCCGCGTGCTCGCGGTGCACATGCTGCCGAACGTGATCGGGCCTCTGCTCATCCTCGCCAGCATGGACGTGCCGGTGGTCGTGACCATCGAGGCCGGGCTGTCGTTCCTCGGCCTCGGCGTGCGGCCGCCGCAGGCGAGCTGGGGCAGCATCCTCGCCGACGGCTACGCCTTCATCCGCAGCACGCCCTGGCTCGTGATCGCGGGCGGCGTCCCGCTGATCCTCACCACGCTCGGCTTCACCTTCCTGGGCGAGGCGCTGCGCGACGTCTTCGACCCGCGCCTGCGCCGGCCGCTCTAGACGCTCAAGGTCCGCGCCTGGTCGCGCAGCACGTGCTTTTGGATCTTGCCGGTCGAGGTCTTGGGCAGCAGTCCGAAAACGATGGTCCTGGGCGTCTTGAAGCCCGCCAGCAGCTTGCGGCAGTGCGCGATCAGCTCCTCCGGCGTGGCCTCTGCGCCATCCTTGAGGGTGACGAAGGCGCACGGGCTCTCGCCCCATT
>CAZXYL010000326.1:0-1553 GCA_964644915.1 uncultured Geminicoccaceae bacterium | reverse complement strand
GACTGGAACAACCATCTCGCGCATCGCAATCTCGGGCTCGCGCTCCGGCAACGGGGCGATCTCGAGGGCGCCGCCGCGGCCTACGGCCATGCTCTGGCGCTCGCGCCCGACGACGTCGAGACGCTCGACCAGCAGGGCGTGCTGCTCTTTCACATGGGCCAGGCCGCCGCGGCGCTCGCGGCGCACGAGCGGGCGCTGGCGCTCCACCCGCAGCACGCGCCCGCGCACAACAACCGGGGCAATGCGCTCGACCGGCTGGGCCGCCTGGACGAAGCGGAAGCGGCCTACCGACAGGCGCTGGCACTGCGGCCGGACCACGCCGAGGCGCATTGCAACCTCGGCCGCGTGCTGCTGCAGCGCGGCCGGCCCGACGCCGCCCTCGGCTACTGCGAGCAGGCCGTGCGCCACGGCCCGAAGCTCGCGGCGGCGCACGCCGGGCAGGGCGAGGTGCTGCGCCTGCTGGGCGAGCTGCAAGCGGGCGAGGCGGCGTGCCGCAGGGCGCTCGCGCTCAAGCCCGACTGGGCGGAGGGCCAGATCGCACTGGCCAATGCTCTCGCCGACCAGGGCCGGGCGGCGGAGGCGGCGAGCGGCTACCGGCGCGCGATCGCGCTCGAGCCCAAGCGCGTCACGGCGCACGGCAACCTCGCCAAGGTCCTGCTGCTGCTGGGCGTGCTCGAAGACGCGATCGCGGCCGCACGTCGGGCGATCGAGCTCGATCCGGACTATGCGCCGGCGCTGAGCACGCTCTACCATCTGCTCCAGCAGGTCTGCGCCTGGGACGAGCTGCCGGCGCTGGGCGGCCGTCTGGACGCCCTCATCGATCAAGCGGTCGCGACCGGCCGGCGCGTCGACGAGCAGCCGTTCGCCCACCTCGCCCGCTCCGCCGACCCGGCCCGCAATCTGCTCGTGGCCCGCTCCTGGAGCCAGGATCTCGAGCGTTGGGCGGCGGCGACCGGCGAGCGTCTCTCCCGCCCGGCGCCGAGCGGCGGCGCGCCCATCCGGATCGGGTATCTTGCGGCCGATTTCCAGGATCATCCGATCGCGCACCACATGCAGGGCGTGCTGCGCCGGCACGATCGCAGCCAGTTCGAGGTCGTGGCCTATTCCTACGGGGCGGACGACCGAAGCGCCGCGCGCGCCCGGATCGTGCAGGCGACCGACCGGTTCGTCGACCTGCGGCCGCTGTCGATCCGCGAGGCGGCAGGGCGAATCGCGCAGGACCGGATCGATCTCCTGGTCGATCTCACCGGCTACATGCGCGGGCACCGGCTCGGCATCGCAGCGCTTCGCCCGGCGCCGCTTCAGGCCACCCTGTTCGGTTTTCCCGGCAGCACCGGGGCGGAGTTCTTCGATTACGCGCTGGTCGATCGCGTTGTGGTGCCGCCCGAGCACGCGCGCTTCTATACCGAACGGCTGGTCTGGCTGCCCACCTGCTACCAGCCGAACGACTATCCGGACGTGCGCCCGGCGGCGCTGGGCGAGCGGGCCGCTCACGGCCTGCCGGAGCGCGGGACGGTGTTCGCCTCGTTCAACCAGGCCTTCAAGATCGACCC
>CAZXYL010000325.1:0-3558 GCA_964644915.1 uncultured Geminicoccaceae bacterium | reverse complement strand
CAGGCGCTGCCGCCGCGCATCCGGCCGCTCGACGACGAGCTGGTGCTGGTCGGGCGGGCGCGCACCGGGCTCTACCACGACGTCTACCACCTCCCGCCCGGGCACAACCCCTATGCCCTCGAGATCGCGCTGGTCGACGATTTGAAGCCGGGCGACGTCGCCGTGCTCGCCTGCGGCACCTCGGGCCGGATCGCGCCCTGGGGCGAGCTGCTCAGCACGGCGAGCCTGGCCCGCGGCGCGCATGGCTGCGTCACCGACGGTCTTGCGCGTGATGTCAAGGCGATCCGCAAGCTCGCCTTCCCGGTCTTCTGCGGCGGCATCGGCCCCCTGGACTCCAAAGGCCGGGGCGAGATCGTCGCCACCGATGTGCCGATCGAGTGCGCCGGCGTCGTGGTCAATCCGGGCGATCTGGTGGTGGGCGATGCCGACGGTGTGGTGGTCGTGCCGCAGCCGCTCGTGCGCCAGGCCATGAAGCTCGCGCTGGAGAAGGTGGAGGGCGAGGACCGCACTCGGGACGAGCTGCGCGAGGGCGCGCTCCTCGCCGACGTGTTCAAAAAACACGGCGTGCTCTGAGGGTCGCGGTCGATCGTCCCGAGCCGCCCCCAATTCTGCGTAAGCCGCGTTCGCTGCCGCCGCCGGTCACGTCGGGACCTCAGCAGACCCGGCAGGGCTCCGTCGGCAGGGCGTGGGCGAGCCAGCCCGGGCCGTCCCGGCTGCCGATCATGCCCTCGGCGATATGGTGCACATCGGTGAACCCGCTCTGCTCCAGCAGGTCGACCGCGTAGGCTGACCGCTGGCCGGTGGCGCAGATGAGTGCGATCGGCCGGTCGCGCTCGCCAGCCACCGCCTTCAATACGTCCTCCACGAAGCCCGGCCGCGGCTCCAGGGTCCTCGGGTTCTGCAACGACAGCGCGAGCGCACCCTCCGGCAGGCCGGTCCGCGCCCACTCGATGGGCAGGCGTACGTCGATCAGCGTGAGCTCGCCGCGCTCGGCCAGCCGCTTCGCGTCGGCGGCACCGAGACTCTCCGCCTGGGCGGCTGCGGGCGCCAGCAGGAGCGCGATGGCGATCAGGATCGCTTTGAACATCCCCCGCAATATAACCCGCCTCGCCCCCAGCGGCGATCACGACGGCGCGCCCCCCGTCGTGCCGCGATGTCGGTTGACATCTCACATGGTAAAATTCTAGCTTTCCCTTGCCCGCGGCGCCAACGGCGCCCTGCGCACAGCACGGGATGGAGGCGGAACCCAGGGATGCCGGGCAGGAAAGGGGCGGAGCTCATCACCGAGTTCCTCATCAGGGAAAACATCCCGTACGTCTTCGGCATCTGCGGGCACGGCAACGTCGGCCTGCTCGATGCGCTCTACGACGCCCAGGGCGACATCCGGCTGATCTCGCCGCGGCACGAGCAGGTGGCGGGCCACATGGCGGACGCCTTCTTCCGCGTGCGCCACCAGCCGGCGGCCACGCTCACCTCCTGCGGCCCGGGCTCGTGCAACCTCGTGATGTCCCTCGCCGTGGCGCTCGCCGATTCCTCCGCCTTCCTCGCGATCACCGCGAACGTGCCGACGCAGCAGTTCAACCGCGGCCCGTTCCAGGAGCTGAACCGGCATTATCAGGCCGACTTCCCGAACGTGCTCCGGCCCGTGGTCAAGCGCAGCTTCCAGCCGACCCGGGTCGAGATGCTGCCGCTGTTCCTGCGCCAGGCGGCCACGACCATGCTCACGGGCCGCCCCGGCCCGGTGCAGCTCGACGTGCCCTTCAACCTGTTTCAGGAGGCGGCCGAGACCGCCCTCGAGCCGCCCTCGCCCGGCTATCTCGCCCGGCGCGGCGGTGCCGCCCCCGAGGACGTCGCGCGCGCGCTCGACCTGCTCCTCCAGGCGAACCGGCCGGTGCTGTTCATCGGCCACGGCGTCACGCTGTCCGAGGCGGCGGCCGAGCTCACGGAGCTCGCGGAGCGCCTCGGGGTGCCGGTGATCAGCTCGCCCAACGGCATGGGCTGCATCGACATGGAGCACGAGCTCTCGCTCGGTTTCATCGGCCGCAACGGCGCCTACCCCGCGAACCAGGCCGGGCGGCACGCCGACCTCGTGCTCGCTCTCGGCGCGCGCTTCGACGACCGCTCGGCCTCGTCCTGGCTGCCCGGCTACTCCTGGAACTTCCCGCACGCCAAGCTGATCCAGATCGACGTCGACCACGCCGAGATCGGCCGCAACTACCCGCCGACGCTCGGCATCCTCGCGGATGCACGCACCTTTCTGCGCCAGCTGCTGGCCGAGCTGGAGCGCCGCGACGAGGCGCCCGGCGGCCGGCTCGCCGCCTGGCATGAGGAGATCGCGGAGTGGCGCGCTGAATGGGACGCGTACACGCGACCGAACTTCGAGCTCCACAGCTCGCCCATGCGCCCGGAGCGCGTAGTCGCGGACTGCCGCAAGGTCCTGCCGGAGGACGCCGTCATCTCGCTCGATTCGGGCGTGCACCACAACTGGTTCATGCAGTTCTGGGCCGCGCGCCGGCCGCAGACCATGCTGAACACCTGGGGCTTCTCGGGCATGGGCTTCGGGCCGGCGGGCATTCTGGGCGCCAAGCTCGCCGCCCCCGATCGGCCGTGCGTCTCCATCTGCGGCGATGGCGGCTTCGCCATGGTGCCGCACGTGCTCTGCACCGCGGTCGAGTACGACATCCCGGCCGTGTGGGTGGTCTGGAACAACTTCTCCTGGGCCGCGATCCGCGACATCCAGTACGGCCTGTTCCAGGGCCGCGAGATCGGCACAGGCTTCTACCGCGGCCCGAACCAGGCGCCCTACAACCCGGATTTCGCCGCCTGGGCGCGCGCCGCGGGCGTCGAGGCCACGACCGTCACCCGCTCGGAGGATTTCGCCGGCGCCCTCGAGCACGCGCTCCGGGCCGAGCGGCCGTACCTTCTGGACGTGCACGTCGATGCGGAGGTGCGCCCGCCGGCGACCGGTGCCTGGGCGCTGCCGCCGATCCCGCACAAGGAGCCGGCGTTCGGCAAGCCCTTCGTGCCGGTGCCCGCGCCGCTCGCCGCGGACGAGTGAGCGGAGGCGGCATGGCGCGGGTGCTGGTGACCGGGGGCGGCGGCTTTCTCGGCTGCGCGATCACCGAGGCGCTGGCCGCGCGCGGCGACGAGGTGATCGCCTTCGACGTGACGATCGGGCCCCGCCTGCAGCGGCTCGCGGCCGAGCACGCCAGCATCGAGACCGTTCCGGGCGAGATCACCGAGTGGCCGCATCTGGCGCAGATCATGGCCCGCGCCCGCCCCGAAAAGGTCGTGCATTGCGCCGCGATCGTGGGCGTGAGCGACTCGGTCGGCGCCCCGCTCCTGACCGTGCGGGTCAACGTCGAAGGGGCGCTCAACCTGTTTGAGGCGATGCGCCTGTTCGGTGTGCGCCGCGTCGTCAACCTCAGCACCGAGGAGGTCTACGGGCCGTTCACGGCACCGGTGATCGACGAGGAGCACCCCTGCCGCCCGCTCATGCCCTACGGGATCTCGAAGCTCGCGGTCGAGCAGCTGGGGCGCAGCTACGGGCAGCTCCAC
>CAZXYL010000324.1:0-2016 GCA_964644915.1 uncultured Geminicoccaceae bacterium | reverse complement strand
GATCACCGGCGCGATCGCCTAGCCCACGACCGAGCCGCGCCCGGTCGAGAACAGGACGATGTGGCAGCCGCAGGCGATCTGCTCGGTGATCGTGGCGTTGTCGTTGATGTTGGCGAAGCCCCACTTGCTGACGTCGTCCGGCACCATGTCCATGAGGTAGAGGCCGGGCCGCGTCGGCTGCATGCCGGGCTTGAGCATGCCCACGATCGGCTTCGTGCCGCTCTTGGCATAGGCGCCGATCGATTTCTCCTCGATGGTCGAGAGCCCGCCCGTGATGTTGCCGCCGCCGAAGCTGCTCTGGTCGAGCGCGGCGTAGTGGCGGGTGGCCTTGGCCATGGCTTTTCTGATCTCCTGGCCGAGCTCCGGCGTGAGCGCGCGCGCCGCCATGTGCTCCTCGCAGCCGAACAGCTCGCCCAGCTCCTCGAACATCGCCGTGCCACCCGCCTCGATCACGTGATCGCAGGCGATGCCGATCGCCGGGTTGGCGGTCAGCCCGCTGGTCGCATCCGAGCCGCCGCACTCGGTGCCGATCACGAGATCGCTCACCGTGATCGGCACGCGCGGCACGCTCCGGATCTCGGCCAGCGCCTCGTCGACCCAGGCGCGTCCCTGCTTGATCGTGGCCCGGGTGCCGCCGGCCTTCTGGATCACCAGCAGCTCGACCGGGCGGCCCGAGGCGCGCACGGTCTCGATCAGCTGCGGCCGGTTGAACTGCTCGCAGCCGAGCGAGACCACGAGCACCGCGCCGACGTTCGGGTGCGTGCACAGCGCCTCCATCATCCGTTGCGCATAGGCGTTCGGGTAGCAGCCGGGAAAGCCGATCAGCTGCACGCCGTCGTCCTCGAAAGGCGTCGCGATCGCGCGCGCGACGTGGTGCGCGCACTCGACCAGATAGGTCACGACGACATAGTTGCGGACGCCCTTGCGCCCGTCCCGGCGCTCATAGCCGAGCATCATGCCCTTGCTCCCTCCGCGTCCTGCTGCACCGAGGCGTCCTCATAGTGGTCGACCTCGTTGTTGACGTAGTCGCTCGCGATGTTGTGGACGTGCACGTGCCGGCCCGGCTCGATCGCCACCTTGGCCCGGCCGATCGGCACGCCGTACTTGAACAGCGGCTCGCCCCGGCCGATCGGGCAGAGGGCGATCTTGTGCGCGAACGGGATCGGATCGAGCGCGATCACCTCGATGCCGTCGATCTCGAGCGTAGCACCCTTCTGGATGGACCTGGCCGCCACCGCGACGTTGTCCCGATCCGAGAGGCGGATCAGCGTCGTCATCTCGTCTCCCCGCTGCGCCGGCCAGAGCAGGCGTGCACGTGGCCGGTCCAGGCTTTATAAAGCCGAATCCCGACGCTGGCGAGGCCGGGCAGGGGAAAGGGCTCGGGGTGGAGCTGAAGCAGGAAGGCGACATTTCCTATCGCCTGCGCCGGAGCGAGCGGGCACGACGCCTGCGTATCACCGTGCGGCCGGGCGGGGTCGAGGTGGTCGTGCCGAGCCGCGCCCGCGAGGCCGAGATCGCGGCCTTCGTCGAACGTCACCGGGCCTGGGTGCTCGAGAAGTGGCGCGCGGTCGAGTGCGCCCTCGCGGCGCATCCGGGCCACGGCGGCCTGGTCGACGGCGCGCAGGTGCTCCTGCGCGGCGCGTCCGTGCCGCTCGCGATCCTCCCCGGTCCGGCCGCCCGCGCACGCGTCAGCCGGGCTGCCCCGGGGCTTCGGGTCGTCGTGCCCGAACGGGCGATCGATGATCCCATCGTGGTCGAGAATGCGCTCAGGGGCTGGCTGAGGAGGGAGGCGCAGGCGGATGCGCAGCGCTATGCCGAGCGGCACGGGCCGCGGAACGGACTGGTGCCCGATGCGATCCGGATCAAGCACCAGCAGAGCTTGTGGGGCAGCTGCACCGCCCGCGGGCTGATCAACCTCAACTGGCGCCTGATCTTCGCGCCGCCGCCGGCGTTCGAGTACGTGGTCGTGCACGAGCTCTGCCATCTGCGCGTGCGCAATCATCAGCGAGAGTTCTG
>CAZXYL010000323.1:0-7210 GCA_964644915.1 uncultured Geminicoccaceae bacterium | reverse complement strand
GGCGCCTAGCCTTTTCCAAATGAGGACGGATGTAGTGTGTCATGTTGCCAACATAGCAGCCCTTTCATCCGACGCACGGGTTTTGGGGAAACCCGCCGTGCGCATCGAGTTCCCAAAGGCCCTCAACCGCAGCTAGGCCTGGGCGCCGAGAACGCGAGGGCGGGGGGAACCTGGACCCACAACCGGAAGGTGTGTTATTCGAGGACGACCGACACACCAGCCGGGGACGCGCTCGCCGCGATCGCCGAGGAACGGGCCGCGCCGGTGTCCGCCTGAATTCAGAACGTGCCCGGATAGAGCCCGCCGTCGATCAGGAAGTTCTGCCCGGTGATGTAGCTCGCCTGCGCGCTGCAGACGAAGGCGCAGAGCTCGCCGAACTCGTCGGGGTGGCCGAAGCGCCGGGCCGGAATCTGCTGGCGCGCGGCCTCCGCGATCTCCTCGGCCGGGCGCCCGCTCTTCTGCGCCTGGGCATCGAAGCCGGAGCGCAGCCGGTCGGTATCGAAGCGCCCGGGCAGGAGGTTGTTGATCGTGACGTTGTGCTCGACCGTCTGCCGGGCGAGCCCGGCGACGAAGCCGGTGAGCCCCGTGCGCGCACCGTTGGAGAGCCCGAGCTGCGGGATCGGCATCTTCACCGCCGACGAGGTGATGTTGACGATGCGCCCGAACTTCCGCCCGATCATGCCGTCGACCGTGGCTTTGATCAGCATGATCGGGGTGATCATGTTGGCGTTCACGCCCTTGAGCCACTCCTCCTCGCCCCACTCGCGGAAGTCGCCGGGCGGCGGGCCGCCGGCGTTGTTGACCAGGATGTCGGGCTCGGGGCAGGCGGCCAGGACCTCGTCGCGGCCGCGCGCGGTCGTGATGTCGCCGACCACCGGCGTCACCCTCGCGCCGGTCGCGCGGGCGATCTCCTCGGCCGTGGCGTTCAGCGTGCGCTCGGTGCGCGCCGTGATGAAGACCTCCACGCCGTTCTTCGCCAGCGCGAGCGCACAGCCGCGCCCCAGTCCCTTGCTCGCCGCGCAGACGATCGCCTTCTTGCCGGCCAGGCCCAGATCCATGGCGTTTGCCTCCTTCAATCCTGGTCGTGAACGGTGGCGCCGAGCGCCTCGCGCGCCAATGCCACGGTGATCGGCCGCTGATGTCGGAGCGAGCGGGCGTCGAGCTCGCGCACGATGCGGTGCGCGGCGGCGAACGAGCGCTCCATGCGGCTCACGAGGTAGGCGATCAGCTCCCCCGAAACGTCCACCTGGCGGTCGGCGAACAGCTTGACCAGCACCGCGCCGAGCAAAGCGTCGTCCGGCGGGCCGATCGCCACCGCCGGCGCCGCGCGCAGGCGGGAGGCGAGATCCGGCAGGCGAACGCCCCACTCCGCCGGCGGCCGACGCGCCGTGAGCAGCACGTGCCCGCCCGCCTCGCGCAGCCCGTTGTAGAAGCGCAGCAGGCCGACCTCGTCGAGCACCGGCAGGGCAGGGTCGAGCACCCAGGCGCCGCGTGGCGGCAGCTCCGATGGCTCCGGCAGAGCTCCCGGATCGAGGGCCTGCGCCCCCGAGCGCGCCGCGAAGATCCGGGCGAGATGGCTCTTGCCGCAGCCCTCGGGCCCGAACAGGACGAGCGCAGGCGCCGGCCAGTCCGGATAACGGTCGAGCCAGGCGAGCGCATCCCGATTGCAGGCGGCCGGCAGGAAGTCCTGCGCCTCCAGGGAGGCCCGGTGGCCGAGGTCGAAGACGAGCTGCTCGGCGTTCACGGCTCGGCCTGCGCGCCGGGGGCACCGTCATAGAGCCGGCTGGCGCGGTACCGCTCGAGCGCGAAGCGCAGCAGGACTCCCAGCACGCCCGCGACCGGCACGGCGATGAAGGTGCCGATCAGCCCGAACAGGCTGGCCCCGGCCAGGGCTGCGAAGATCATCCAGACCGGGTGCAGGTGGATGCGCTGGCCGACCAGTCGCGGGCTGATCAGGTTACCCTCGATGAACTGCCCGAGCGCGAATACCAGGGCGACCAGGAGGATCATGCCGAGGCTCTGGAACTGGAAGGCGGCGACGGTGAGCCCCACCGCCGTGCCCATCGCCATGCCGATGTAGGGGATGAACGAGAAGATTCCGGTCAGGAGGCCGATGATCAGGCCGTAGCGCAGCCCCACCGCCCACAGCCCCAGAGCATAGAAGAAAGCAAGGAAGATGCAGAGCAGGCCCTGGCCGCGGATGAAACCCGCCAGCACCTCGTCGATCTGCGCCGCCAGGCGCCGGGCGGCGGGCAGGGCGTCGCGCGGGATGTTCTCGCGCACGCGGGCGACCATCCGGTCCCAATCGCGCAGCAGATAGAAGGTGACCACCGGGGTCACGAAGATCAGCGCGATCAGGTTCAAGATTGCGATGCCCGACTGGAGCAGGCCGGCAACGGCGGCCCCGACCAGCGCGATCGCTTGGCCGGAATAGCGCTCGAGCAGGCCCTCGGCGGACAGATCGATCGGCAGGCCGGGCCGCTCCACCAGGTTCGCGAGCACCGGGATCAGGCGCTGGCGCAAGCGCTCGAAATAGCCTGGCAGCTCCGCTGCCAGCTCCGCCGCCTGGGCGGCGAGTGGCGGCAACAGGAGAAGGAGGAACGCCGCCAGCGCCAGGAAGAACGCGACGGTGATCAGCGTCGTCGCGGCGGTCCGGCCGAGCCCCCAGCGCTCCAGCCGGTCGGCGACGGGGTCGAGCAGATACGCGGCCGCCATGCCGACCAGGAACGGCAGCAGGATGTCCCGGACGAGAACCAGGCCCAGGATCAGGGCCACAAGCGGCACGCCCACGATCAGGGCGAGCCGCAAGCCCTGGCTCAAGAAGCGCGCTCCGCCTGGGTGGCCCGGATCGCCTGCGCGGCGTAGCCTGCGCCCGACAGCAGGGTGGTCGCCGTCACCGCTACGATCAGCGCCTGCACCAGCTCGGCCAGATCGACCAGCCCGCCGAAATGCGCGAGCGCGACCGCCGCGAGCACGATCTGGGCGAAGGTGTTGATCTTGCCGATCAGGAGCGGCCGCGCCCGGAACAGCGGGTCACGCCGCTGGATCAGAATCACGCCCGCGACGATCAGAAGGTCACGGCTGATGACCAGCAGCACCAGCCAGACCGGAAGCGAGGCGACCAGGCCCAGCGCCACGTAGATGCCGTTCAGGAGCACCTTGTCGGCGATGGGGTCGAGGTACGCGCCGAGGTCGGTCTTGGAATTGAAATTCTTGGCGATGTAGCCGTCGATCACGTCCGAGATGCCGGCCGCGAGGAACAGCCAGAACGCCGCCTGCACGCGCTCCGTGGCGATCAGCCAGACGACCGGTATGACCGTGAGCATCCGGCCCACGGTCACCATGTTGGCCAGGTTCACTGGCGATCGGGCAAGGACGACGCTGGCCTCGCGTTCGGCGGCCCGCCCAGCTCGGGACTTGCTCCCGTCGGTAGCAACAGCCATGTCTCCCCTTCCCGCGCCAGGACCAGATCCAGCCGGCGCAGTGCTTCTTCGAGGCGAAACTCGTCGCCGATGTAACGAATTTGGGCCCGAACATTGTCCCGGGCAAATGTGGCGACCTCGATTTGATTGACTTCCGGCAGGCTCTGCAGGCCGCGGTTGATGCTCACCCAATCCGAGAGGGCGGCGATGGGAATGTCCACCACCATGAGGCCGGCCTGATCCAAGCGCAAGAGATTGGCGGCTTTCCACTGCTCATCCAGGCTGTTCTGCAGGCGTTCCACCGCCTCGGCGAGCAGCTGCGGCAGATCCTGGGCCGTCTGCCCGCGCAGCGTGAAGGGCTGACCCTGCCGCTCGACATCGCCGATGCGCCGGGCCTCCAGCCGCACCACCGGCGGCCCGCCCTCGGCCTCGGCCGGCACGACGCGGGCGGTGGCGATCAACACGTCGCGGGCGCCGTAGCGCGCCGCGAGATCGAGCAGCGCGTCGAGGGCGCCGGCGCGCACCCCGGCGACGTCCACGACGGCCATATCCTCGAGGTCTCCGAGCGGCAGGATCAGCCGGAGCAGGCGCTCCGCATCCACGGTCTCGGCCCAGGCCTGCCACCAGGGATTGTCCTCGGGCCAGAGCCGGGCGCCGTCCGGGCCCTCGTACAGCGGCAGCACCAGCACCGGTGCCGAGCGGCTCTGCGCGAAGGGCAGGCGCTGCTGCTGCAGAAGGTCCCGCACCGCCTCGGGATCGTACGCCGCGGTCAGCTGGGCGATGTAGCGGGTGCTCGACACTTCCTCGTTGCCGATCGAGAAGTTCTGCACGTAGCGCTCGACCGGCAGGGTCTCGACGGGCGGCAGCCGGCCGTGCTCCTCCGAGGGCACCAGCCGGCGCAGGAGACGCTCCAGCCCCCGGCGCTGCCCTTCGACCAGGGCCTGGCGCCGGGCGCTCACGGCATCGGCCGCGGTGACGTCGACCGGGATCCCGGAGACGGTGTAGACGTCGCCTTCAGTCTGCGCGTGCGCGCCGCCCGCCCACGCAAGCAGCAGCCACATGGCGGCGATCGCGCCGAGCCAGCGCAGGGCGGGTATTTGGACCATTTGCAAAGCCGTCCGGATCGCCTAATCTGGCGCGACGCATCCCAGCTCGTTTCCGAGCGCAACTTGCCAAGCCTGCAGCGATGAGACAAGAGACGCTAGGCGCGCACACGTACCAGCAGGCTGGTGTTGATATCGATGCAGGAGAAGCGCTGGTCAAGGCGATCGAGCCGCTCGCCCGCGCGACGAGCCGTCCCGGGGCCAACGGAGAGCTCGGCGGCTTCGGCGGGCTGTTCGACCTGCGCGAGGCGGGCTTTCGCGATCCGGTCCTGGTCGCGGCCACGGACGGCGTCGGCACCAAGCTGCAGCTGATCGCCCGGAGCGGCCAGCACGAGGTCGCGGGCCGCGATCTCGTGGCGATGTGCGTCAACGACCTCATCGTCCAGGGTGCCGAGCCCCTGTTCTTCCTCGACTATCTGGCCGCGCCGAAGCTCGATGCGGCGGTCGCCAGCGCCGTGGTCAAAGGCATCGCCGACGCCTGTCGGGAGGCGGGCTGCGCCCTGATCGGCGGGGAGAGCGCCGAGATGCCCGGGCACTATCGGCGTGGCGACTACGACCTCGCGGGCTTCGCGGTCGGCGCGGTCGAGCGCGACCGTCTGCTACCGCGCGACGACCTCGCCGCCGGCGACGTGGTGCTCGGTCTCGCCTCCTCGGGGATCCACGCCAACGGCTTCTCGCTGGTGCGCCAGATCATGCGCAGCAAGGCCCTGTTCCTCACCGATCCGGCGCCGTTCGCGCCCGAGCGCACGCTCGCGGCGGCGCTGCTCGTGCCCACCCGGATCTACGTCAGGAGCCTGCTCGGCCTGTTCGAGCACAATGTCGTCAAGGCGCTCGCCCACATCACCGGGGGCGGGCTTCTCGACAACGTCCCGCGCGTGCTGCCGGAGGGCCTGATCGCCCGGATCGACGCCGCGAGCTGGCATGCGCCGCCGGTGTTCCTGTGGCTGTACGAGACGGGCCGGATCCGCGCGGAGGAGATGCTGCGCGTGTTCAACTGCGGCATCGGCATGGTCGTGGTGGTGGCGCCGGAGTACGCGGATTCGGTCGCCGACTACCTCATTGAGCAGGGCGAGACCGTCTATCGGCTGGGCGAGCTGGTCGCGGGCGACGGGCCACCCCGCGTGCGCGTCGACGGCATGGATGAGTGAGCGCCGGCGCACCGCCGTCCTGATCTCCGGGCGCGGCTCCAATCTTCAGGCGCTGATCGAGGCGACGGCGAAGCCAGAGGCGGCCGCCGAGATCGTGCTCGTGGTCTCCGACCGCGCCGATGCCCCGGGTCTGGAGCGGGCCCGCGACGCGGGGATCGCCACTCGGGTGATCGACCCGAGCGCCTACCAGACGCGCGATCAATTCGATCGAGATCTTAGCACTATTCTCCAACGTGATGATATAAAGCTCGTTTGCCTGGCTGGCTTCATGCGCATTCTGAGCCGGTGGTTCGTCGAGCGATGGCGGGATCGCGTGCTCAACATCCACCCCTCGCTCCTGCCCGCCTTCCGCGGCCTCGACACCCACCGCCGCGCGCTCGAGGCGGGTGTGCGCTTTGCCGGCTGCACGGTGCATCTTGTGCGCCCGGAGCTGGATGCGGGTCCGATCATCGTCCAGGGCGTGGTCCCGGTTCGCCGGGACGACACGCCGGAGACGCTCGCCGGGCGCGTGCTCGAGGTCGAGCACCGGTGCTATCCGCTCGCGCTGGAGCTGGTCGCCTCCGGGCGCGCACGGGTCGAGCAGGAGAGGGTGCTGATCGATGGCGCGAACGCGCCCGCGACCGTGCTGATCAATCCATCGCGCTGATCGGCGATTAGGGAGCCCGACGGGCAGGCGGGTACGGCATTCTGCTGGAAGCGGAGGCTCAGTTGTCCTTTAGGGCACGAATCCGTATATTGGGCGGAAGTCGCGAGGGCGCCCTAGATGGAAATCGAGCCTTGAAATCGATAGCCGTGAAAGTCTCGGAATCGGGCCGGCTGAACCTGCCGGCCGAGGTCCGTCGAGCTCTTGGCCTGAAAGGTGCCGGCCATGTGGTGCTGACGATGGAGAACGGCATCGTCAGCCTTTGCAGCATGGCGCAGAACCTCGAGCGCATGCGGGCGCTGGCGCGACCGTATGCCCCCAAGGATCGTTTCGCCTCGGAGGAACTCATCGCCGAGCGGCGCGCGGAAGCGCGACGTGAGGAAACAGCCTTTACACGGCGCCCGAAGCAATCCGTGACGCATGAGTAGGGTCGTGCTCGACAGTTCAGCCGTGCTGGCGGTGATTCTGGAGGAGCCCGGGGCGGATCGGGTCGAGCGACACTTGCCGGGCGCCTTGGTGTCGGCGGTGAACGTGGGTGAGGTGGTCGCAAAACTGCGCGACCTGGGTATGCCGGAGGGCACGGTCGAACGCGTGCTCGATGGCCTGCAGGTCGACGTGCGGCCGCATGACCTGGAGGCAGCGCTGGCGGCGGGCCATCTGCGGCCCGCGACCCGCTCCGGCGGGCTATCGCTGGGCGATCGTGCCTGTCTCGCTCTGGCCCGCATGCTCGGGCTGCCCGCGATCACTGCCGATCGCCATTGGCTGGCAGTATCCGGTGCGATCGGAGTCCAGATCGGGAAATGGCCGCTTCGACCAGCCGGTCTTCGGGGTGAATGACAGAGATTCGAGCTTCACGGGGACCTCTCTCCTCGGTGCGGGGCCGAGGTGTGCTCG
>CAZXYL010000322.1:0-3974 GCA_964644915.1 uncultured Geminicoccaceae bacterium | reverse complement strand
CACGGGCGGACGCTCGCGGTGATCGGCCATGGAAGCTCTCCCACGCGGATGCCGGGCCGCGGCCCCGGCTCGACGCTCTGAACGAAGGCGCTCCCGGGCGGTTCCGCGGCGGCACGCGGGCCTACCCGGCCGGGGCGGAAGCGGCTACGATCGTGCCATCGAGGTTGATGTGAGCAGGGAGGGATCTCGCATGCAGCTGACCTGGCTCGGGCACTCGGCCTGCCATCTCGAGGTCGCCGGCAAGAGCATCCTGATCGACCCGTTCTTCACCGGCAATCCGAAGCACCCCCAGGGCTACGAGGACGGCCTTTCGCGGGTGGACTTCATCGTCCTCACCCATGGCCACGAGGATCACCTCGGCGATTCGGCGCGCCTGGCCAAGAAGTACCGGGCCACGCTGGTCGCGCAGTTCGAGATCTGCACCTGGCTGGGCGGCCAGGGGGTCGAGCAGGTCGAGCCCATGAACATCGGCGGCAGCGTCGCGCGCGACGGGCTCACCTTTTGCATGGTCAACGCCCAGCATAGCTCGGCGATCATCCTGGACGGCAGGCCGGTGACCATGGGCGATCCCGCGGGCTTCGTGATCAAGTCCTCCGAGCGCGCGGTCTATCATGCGGGCGATACCGAGATCTTCTCGGACATGGCGCTGATCCAGAGGATCCACCGGCCCGGCATCGGCCTGATCCCGATCGGCGACCGCTTCACCATGGGGCCGGAGACGGCGGCGATGGCGTGCAACGAGTTCCTGGAGCTGGACGTCATCGTGCCGATCCACTGGGGCACGTTCGATCTGCTGACCGGCGATCCGCAGCGGTTCAGGTCGCTGGTGCGGCGCGGCGAGGTGCGACTGCCGGCGCCCGGCGAGGCGCTCGAGCTGTAGGACGGCGCGGTGGCGGGCCTCCAGCTGCGCCCCGCCGCGACGCGCGACGCGCCGGGCATCGCGCGGGTGCAGCACGCGAGCTGGCGGTGCGCATACCTCGGCATGCTGCCGCACGAGATCCTGACCGGCATGGACGAGTCGCAGGGCGCCGCGTTCTGGGAGGCGGTGCTGAACCGGACCCGGCCGTTCGATACCGTGCTGCTCGCGGAACTCGAGCAGGAGGTCGTGGGCTTCATTTCCTTCGGCCCGATCCGCCAGCGCATCCCGGGCTACAGCGGCGAAATCTACGCGCTCTACGTCCTGCCGGAGGCGCAGGGCTGCGGCATCGGCACCGGGCTCATGGCGCAGGCGGCCCGCGCGCTGGTCCGCCAGCGCTGGGTCGGGGCCACGGTCTGGGTGCTGGAGGACAACCATCCGGCGCGGCGGTTCTACGAGGGGTTGGGCGGCCTGCCGCTCGGCACGCCCAAAACGCTGCACTACCGTGGTCAGCAGTACGCGGCCGTGCGCGAGGTGGCCTATGGCTGGCCGGACCTGCGGCAGGCGCGCTGGCTGGTCGAGCACTGAAGCCAGGAAGAAAGGCGGTGAGGAGGGCAAGGATGCGGGAACGCGGCTTGTGGCTGCTGAGCTTGTGGCTGGCGGGCTGCGCCGCGGAGCCGCAGAGGCCGGCGCCGGCGCCGGCGCCCGCCCCGCCGCCGGCCGGGGTCGTGGTCGCGCCCGAGATCGAGCCGCTGGCGCCGGAGCCCGAGCTGTGCCCGGTGCTCGCCGCCCTGATGGCAGGGGAAATGGAGGGCTTCGCCAGGCTGCGCGGCCCGGAGGTCGCGAGCGAGGCGTGGCAGGCCCAGGCGACCGTGCCCGGGACCGAGCGCTGCACCATCGAGGGCGACGGCTGGCCGCGGGCGCGCTTGGTCTGCGCCGGCGAGCCGCTGCCGGCGGACCGCGCGCAGATCGCGCTGAACGAGTTCGACCAGCTGGCGGAAAAGATCGATCAGTGCCTGCAGAGGCCGAGCTGGTTCCCGCGCGACTGGCGCAAGGGGCAGCTGTTCCAGTTCGCCATGGGCGAGCGCCTGCAGGCCTGGACCGACCACAGCAGCTCGCCGCCCTCGGCCGTGGTGCTCAAGGTGCAGCAGGATCTCGCGAGCCGCGACTACAGCGTCCAGCTCAACCTCGAGACGGTGCGCTGAAAGGCTCGACAGCGCTCGCGCCGGCGACCCCGCTCGAGACGCTCTACCCCGCCATGCGGGCGATCAGCTCCGCGAGCTGCACCTTGCGCCGGGCTTCGCTCACGTGCAGGTTCTCGACCAGACGGCCGTCGACCACGACCACGCCCTGGCCCGCGCGCACGGCCGCCTCGTGCGCCTCGATGAGCCGGCGCGCCTGCGCAACCTCGTCCGGGGCGGGCGCGAAGGCCGCATTGGCGGGGGCGATCTGCCTGGGATGGATCAGCGTCTTGCCGTCGAAGCCGAGTTCCGCCCCCTGCCGGCAGGCCGCGGCGAAGCCCGCCTCGTCCTGCAGGTCGAGATAGACGCCGTCCAGGATCGCGAGCCCGTGGGCGCGCGCGGCCAGAAGGCACAGGCCCAGCGACGTGATCAGCGGCAGGCGGAGCTCCGTGTGGGCGGCGCGCAGCTCCTTGGCGAGATCGGAGGTGCCCATGACCAGCGCGCCCACGCGTGGGCCCGCGGCCGCGATCTCCTCCGCCCGCAGCATGGCGCGCGGCGTCTCCATCATGCACCAGAGCGGCAGATCGGAGGGCGCACCCGCGCCGTCCATGACGGCCAGCCCCTGGCGCACCATATCGGCGCTCTCGACCTTGGGGATCAGGACGGCGTCGGCGCCGGAGGTGGCGGCCGCGCGCAGGTCCTCGTAGCCCCAGGGCGTGGCGAAGCCGTTGACCCGGATCACGGTCTCGCGCGGCGCGTAGCCGCCGGCCCGGACCGCGGCGCAGACCTGGTCGCGGGCGCTCGCCTTGGCGTCGGGGGCCACGGCGTCCTCGAGGTCGAAGATCAGCCCGTCTGCGGGTAGGCTCCTGGCTTTCTCGAGCGCTCGCGCGTTCGAGCCGGGCATGTAGAGGACGCTGCGGCGGGGCCGGATGGGACTGGTCATGGCCTGGTGGGTGTGGCACTCGGGGTCGCGCCACCTTTAAGGCAAAGCGGCGGCTCGACCAAGGGCGATCGCGGCAGGAGAGAGCAGCGCATGATGGAGCGGATCCGACGCAACGTGCTGGCGGGCTTTCTGGCGGTCATCCCGATCCTGATCAGCCTCTGGGTGCTGCAGATCGTGCTCAACTTCCTGATCGCCGCCGGCCGGCCGTTCGTGGCGGCGCTGGCGGGCTCGGTCCGGCCGACCTCGCCCGAGCTCGCCGACCTCCTGCTCGCCGACTGGTTCCAGTCCCTGCTCGCGATCCTCGTGGCGCTGCTCGGCCTCTACATCCTGGGCGCGCTGACCAAGGCGGTGCTCGGGCGGCGGCTGTTGGGCGTGGTCGACGCCATCATGGCGCGGATCCCGTTCGTGCAGACCATCCATGGCGCCATGCGCCAGCTGATCTCGGCCCTGCAGCAGGGCCCGCCCGGCGGTGCTCAGCGCGTCGTCCTGATCGAGTTCCCATCCCCCGAGATGCGGGCGGTCGGCTTGGTCACCCGCACCTTCCGGGCGGCCGACACCGGGCAGGAGCTGGCCGCGGTCTACGTCCCGACCACGCCCAATCCGACCTCCGGCTATCTCGAGATCGTGCCGACGGAGCGGCTGGTCTGGCTGGACTGGAGCACCAACGAGGCGATGCAGTTCATCATCTCGGGCGGCACCGTCGCCCCGGAGCACATCACCTACCGCCCCGGACCCCAACCCGGCACCGTGCCGCTGGCCAGGATGGAGACATGAAACGTGCCGGCGGGCCGCTCAGGGCTCGCGGCTGAGGTTGCGGGCGTCGAGCGCGTCCAGATACTCGCGCCACAGGCGCTCCTGGTTCTTGCCCAGAAAGTAGAGATAGCGCCAGGAGTACATGCCGGTGTCGTGCAGGTCGTCGAACCTGATGCGCACGGCGTAATTGCCGACCGGCTCCAGATCCATGATGCCGACGTGGCGCCGGCCGGCCACGATC
>CAZXYL010000321.1:0-2871 GCA_964644915.1 uncultured Geminicoccaceae bacterium | reverse complement strand
GCGCGCCGGCGCTGGTGATCCGCTGACGCTCACCTCCGCGGTTACCGCCTCGGCCCGGTCGAGCGCGTAGCCGGCGGCGCGCACGGTGCGCAGAAGGTCGGCCTCGCCGCCGGCGTTGAGCGCCCGGCGCAGGCGGCGGATGGTGGCGTCGACCGTGCGCAGCTCGACCTCCTGGTCCGGCCCCCAGACCAGATCGAGCAGCTGGTCGCGCGCGTAGACCCGGCCGGGGCTCTCCAGCAGCTGGCGCAGCAGGCGGAACTCGGTCGGGCTCAGATGCACCTCGCGCGGGCCGCGCCAGACCCGGTGCGCGACCAGGTCCATCGACAGATCGGCAAAGCGCAGCACCTCCTCGGCGAACACCGGCCGGACCCGCCGCAGCACCGCGCGCACCCGCGCGATCAGCTCGTCGATCGAGAACGGCTTGGTGACGTAGTCGTCGGCCCCGGTGTCCAGCCCGCGCAGCCGGTCGGCCTCCTCGGCGCGCGCGGTCAGCATGATGATCGGGACCTGCGCGGTCGCGGGCTTGCGCCGCAGCTGGCGGCAGAGCTCGAGGCCCGAGACCCAGGGCAGCATCCAGTCCAGGACGATCAGATCGGGCAGGCGCTCGGCGATCAGGGTGGTCGCCTCCTCGCCGTCCATCGCCTGGCCGACCGCGAACCCCGCGCGCTCGAGATTGTAGGCGAGGAGCTGCTGCAGCGCGGCCTCGTCCTCGACCACCAGAACGTACGGCTTCATGGCGGAACCCTGCTCAGGGCGCGTTGGGGTTGGGCAGGCGGTTGATGCGCTCGGCGAAGATCATGTAGTGGATCTTCTCGCCGATGTTGGTGACGTGGTCGCCGATGCGCTCCAGGTGCTTGGCGACGAACAGAAGGTCGATGCAGGCCGAGATGTTGCGCGGGTCCTCCATCATGTAGGTCAGGAGCTCGCGGAACAGGCTCGTGAACATCTCGTCGACCTCGTCGTCGCGGTGCCAGACCGCGCGCGCCTTCTGTGCGTCGCGCTCGACGTAGGCGTCGAGAATGTCCTTGACCATGCTCTGAGCGATCGCGCCCATGCGCGGAATGGTATGCAGCGGCTGGATCGGCGGGACCTTGGCGAGCCGCTCGACCCGGCGTGCCATGTTCACCGCATAGTCGCCGATCCGCTCCAGATCGTTCGAGATCTTCATCGCCATCGCGATCAGGCGCAAATCCACCGCCATCGGCTGGCGCGTGGCGAGGAGGCGGATGGCACTCTGATCGATCTCCTCCTCGAGCCGGTCGACATCGTCGTCGCGCTCGATCACCGCGCGCGCGATCTCCGGGTCGCGCTTGACCAGGGCGTCGATCGCGGCGCCGACCTGCTGCTCGACCACCCCGCCCATCTCGATCACCTTGCGCGTCAGCAGGCTCAGCTGCTGATCGTACGATCTGACGATGTGCCTGCTCGGCGTCGCGGTGTCCTGGTTCATCAGCCGAACCGCCCGGTCAGATAGTCCTGGGTCATGCGTTCCTTGGGATTGGTGAACATGTAGTCGGTCTCCCCGAACTCGACCATGATGCCCAGATGGAAGAACGCCGTGTACTGCGACACGCGCGCCGCCTGCTGCATGTTGTGCGTGACGATGACGAGCGTGTAGTCGTTGCGGAGCTCGTCGATCAGCTCCTCGATGTGCGCGGTCGCGATCGGATCGAGCGCCGAGGTGGGCTCGTCCAGGAGCAGCATCTCGGGATCCGGCGCCAGGGCGCGCGCGATGCACAGGCGCTGCTGCTGCCCGCCCGAGAGCTCGTAGGCCGAATCCTGCAGCCGGTCCTTGACCTCCTGCCAGAGCGCCGCCCGGGTCAGCGCCAGCTCGACCCGCTCCTCGATCAGCGCCCGCGATCGGATGCCGCGGATGCGCAGCCCGCTCGCCACATTCTCGTAGATCGACTTCGGGAACGGGTTGGGCTTTTGGAACACCATGCCGATGCGCAGCCGCGGCAGCATCGGGTCGGTCTTCGGCGAGACGATGTCGATCTCCTCGGGGCGCAGGATGATCTGCCCCTGGTAGCGATTGCCCGGATAGAGATCGTGCAGCCGGTTGAAGCAGCGCAAAAACGTGCTCTTGCCGCAGCCGGACGGCCCGATCAGCGCCGTGACCTCGCGCTCGACGATCGGCATCGAGATCGCCTTGAGCGCCTGGAAATCGCCGTACCAGAAGCTCAGATCGCGCGCCTCGGCTTTGCTCGGCCTGCGTGCGGCGGCCGGGGCGGCTCGGGACGCGCCCGATCTGCGCTCGCTCGCCCCGCCCGGCGGCGGTCGACGCTCCTGTATCTTTTGGCTCTCGAGCATCTGCATGGTCATCATTTCATCCTCTTGCGCAGGCGGTAGCGCAGCCAGATCGCAAGACCGTTCATCATCAGGGTCATGACCAGAAGCACGATCCCCGTGGCGGCTGCGTTGACGTGGAAGGCCGCCTGCGGGCGCGAGATCCAGTTGAACATCTGGATCGGCATCACCGTGAACGGTGCGTTCAGCCACTCGAAATTGAGGAACGGGAACTCGGGCTGGACCGGCGGCGGCGGCAGGAAGGCGATAAAGGTGAGCGCGCCGATCGTGATCACCGGCGCGGTCTCGCCGATCGCGCGGGAGAGGCCGACGATGGTGCCGGTGAGGATCCCGGGCCAGGCCGCGGGCAGGATGTACATGCGCACCGTCTGCCACTGATCGGCGCCGAGCGCATAGGAGCCCTCGCGGATCTCCTGCGGGATCGCGCGGATGGCTTCCCGGGTCGCGACGATGATCACCGGCAGGATCAGGAGCGCCAGCACCATGCCGGCGACCGCCACCGTCTGGCCGAGGCCGAAGGCGTAGACGAACAGGCCCAGCGCCAGGAGGCCGTAGATGATCGAG
>CAZXYL010000320.1:0-4117 GCA_964644915.1 uncultured Geminicoccaceae bacterium | reverse complement strand
AGCTGGATCACGTTTTGTCTTTACTCGATCTGGGGCACAGTGTCGAAACCTGCTGAGCGTGGAAACGGCTTTGGTTCGACGCAGCCTCTCGCTGTCGCTCCGCATCCTGGCCTGGCTGATCGCCAGCCTGGCGGTGATCGGCGCGTTGTTCGTGTGGCGGCTCGCGAGCGGCCCGATCTCGCTCGCCCCGCTCACGCCCTATCTCGAGGCCGCGCTGTCGCCCAAGGGCGCATCGCTGCGGGTCGAGGTCGACAGCACCGAGCTGCGTTTGGCCGGCGGGGGGATCGGGCTGGTCGGCGTGGGCTTGCGGGGCATCGATCCGGACGGGGCGCCGGTGTTCGAGCTGCCCGAGGTCGAGGTCGAGCTCAGCCCCGACGCCCTGTTCCTGCACGGCGTCCTGGCGCCGACGCGTCTGGCAGCGGCGGCGCCACGCCTCGCGCTGGTGCGCGACCGCGAAGGCCGGATCGCCGTCCGCGGCATCGAAGCCGCGGCCGACGAGGCGCCGTTCGACCTCGGTGGCGTGCTCGCGGGCTATCTCCTGCAAGCACCGGATCCGGCAGCACCGCTGAGCTATCTGCGGCAGGTCGAGATTCTGGACGCGGATCTGCTCCTGGAGGATCACATCACGGGCCAGAGCTTCCGGGCCGACGGCGCCGACCTGACCCTCGAGCGGCGCCCCGACGCCCTGGTCGCTCGTCTCACCTTCGACCTCGAGCGACCCGATCACGTGGTCGAGATGCGCGTACAGGGTCGGCACGCGCCGGGCAGCCACACAATCGCGTTCGATCTGGCGTTCGCGGGCCTGCGGCCGGACGACCTCGCGGGCTTCGCCCCGGCGGACAAGGCGATGCTCGACGGGCTCGATCTCACGTTAGAGGGTGATGTCGCAGGTCAGGTCGAGCTGGACGGGGCCCTTGCCCCGCTCGAGTTCATCCTCACCACCGGCGAGGGCAGGATCGAGCTGCCGGAGCTGCTTGCCGGCCCGATCACCGTCACCGCCGGACGGCTGCGCGGCACGATCGGCGAGGATCTGCAGAGCCTGGAGATTGCGCGCCTGTTCCTCGTCGCCGAGGGTGCCGAGGTCGACGGCACGGCGAACGTCCGCTGGGGCGGCGAGGAGGGCTTCGCGCTCGCCGCCGAGATCGAGGCGCACGGCGTGCGGGCGCGGGACCTCGAGCGGTTCTGGCCGCCCGGCGCCGGCAGCCAGGCGCGCGAGTGGGTGGTCCGCAACATCACCGAAGGCGTCGTGCCCCGGGCGTTCGCCCGCCTCGAGCTCGGGCCCGAGGACATCGGCAAGAAGCCCTTGCGCGACGATGCGCTCTCGGGCGGCTTCGACTTCGAGGATCTCGCGATCCGCTATTTCGGCACCATGCCGCCGGTCAGAGGGGTGAGCGGGCGCGCGTCCTTCACTGGTCAGGACATGCGTTTCGACGTGCGGGCGGGCGGCACCGGCCGCCTGCGGGTGCAGGAGGGCGCGGTCACCATCACCGGCATCGGCATTCCGGGGCGCGATACGACGCAACTCGAGATCGCGCTCGACGTCGAGGGGCCGATGGCGGAGGCGCTGGCTCTGCTCGATCACCCGCCGCTCGGGTTCGCCTCCGACCTCGGTCTGGATCCCGCCAACCTCGAGGGCCACAGCCGCACGGACCTGCGCCTGGGCCTGCCCCTGCACCGGGAGGTCAGCGCCGGCGAGCTGAGGGTCGCGGCCGATGCGGAGCTGCGCGACGCCGTGGCCCGGGACCTGCTGGGCGGGCTGGAGCTGAGGGAGGGCGCCTTCGCGCTCACCGTCGATCGTGCCGGCATGGATCTGGAAGGCCAGGCGAGCGTGGAGGGGGTGCCGCTGGAGGTCTCCTGGCGCGAGAACTTCGACCCCGGCGCCGAGTTCGAGCGCCGCTACCGGCTGGAGGGGCTGCTCGACGAGCCGGCGCTCGCCGCGCTCGGCGTCGCCGTGCCGGTGCCGCTCGGCGGCGGCTTCTGGCTCGATCTCGTCGGCACCGAAGGCGCCGGCACGCGCATGCTCGATGCCGATCTCGACCTCGCGCCGGCGACGCTGGCACTGCCCCGGCTCGGCTGGTCGAAGGCTGCAGGCCAGCCCGGCCGGCTCATGTTCTCGGCGGTCCAGCCGACCGAGGGCACCGAGGGCCCCCTCGAGGTCTCGCGCTTCGAGCTGGTCGCCGCCGGTCTCCAAGCCTCGGGCAGCCTGGTCCTCGAGCGCGAGCCGCTGCAGCTTCGGGCGCTCACGCTGGAGCGCTTTCGTCACCAGCAGCAGCGTGGCAGCGCACGCGTGCGGCGCGACGGCGCGGGCTGGCGCATCACCCTCGATGCCGAGAGCCTCGATCTCAACCCGCTGCTGAAGGGCGGCGAGGCAGGCGAGGCTGAGCCGGACCCCTGGCCTTCGCTCGAGATCACGCTGCGCGCCGGCGAGGTGAGCGCAGGTGCGCACCGCCTGCGCGATCTCACGGCGGAACTCGGCCGCGACGACCAGGGCTGGCGGTCCGCCGACGTCCGCGGGCGCCTGCCATCCGGCGGCCGGGTCGAGCTCACCCTGTTCCCGGACGGCGCCGAACGGCACCTGCGGCTCACGAGCAACGATGCGGGCGAGCTTCTGCGCATGCTCGATCAGACCCATCAGGTGCAAGGGGGCAACCTCGCCCTGGATGCCAGGATCTTCCGGCAGGAGCCTGATCTGAGCGGCCAAGGCAGGCTTCAGATCGACGACTTCACGCTGCTCGACGCGCCGATGCTCGCGCGGCTGCTCACGCTCGCATCGTTCACCGGCATCGGCAATCTGCTGGGCGGCCAGGGCATCTCGGTCGACCACCTCGAGCTGCCCTTCGAGCTCACCGGCGAGGTGCTGGTCCTGGACGAGGGCAGGCTCTCCGGCTCGCAGCTCGGGCTGACGGTGGAGGGCAGCATCGATCTCGAGCAGGAGCGGCTCGACCTCGACGGCACCATCGTGCCGATCTACACGCTGAACCGGGTGATCGGCCGCATCCCGGTGATCGGTGATTTCCTGGCCGGCAGCGAGGGCGAGGGGGCGTTCGCCGCGACCTATTCCATCGAGGGGCCGCGCGCCGACCCGCAGATCGCGGTCAACCCGCTCGCGGTGCTGGCGCCGGGTTTCCTGCGCGAGCTGTTCAGCGGCCTGTTCGACGGCACGCTGCAGCCGCCCGTCATGCCCGATACGAGCGACCGGTGAGCATCAGACGGCGCGCACCCAGGCGTGGCGCTTCTTACCCGCCGAGAGGAGCAGCCGGCCATCGACCAGATGGTCGAGACCGACCAGCATGGCCTCGTCATCGACCTTCGCTTCGTTGAGGCGGCCGCCGCCCCCACGAATGAGGCGCCTCGCTTCGCTGTTGCTCGGCACGAGGCCGCTGCGTCGGAAGAGCTCGACCAGGCTCACGCCCTGCTCGAACTCGAAGCGCGGTACTTCGGTTGCTGCTGAGGGATCGAAGGCGATCATATCGAGGCTGGCGCTTGTGCTGCGCTCGAACAAACCTCGCGCCTGTTCGGCCGCAGCCTTGGCCGCCTTGGGGCCGCGGCACAGGCGCGTGGCCTCGTTGGCCAGAATCTTCTTGGCCTCGTTCAGCTCCGCACCCTCGAGCCGCTCGAGGCGCTCGATCTCCGGAAGCGGCAGCTCCGTGAACAGGCGCAGGAACCGGCCGACGTCGGCGTCCTCGGTGTTGCGCCAGTATTGCCAGTAGTCGAAATCCGAGAGCCGGTCGGGGTTGAGCCAGACCGCACCCGCCGCGGTCTTGCCCATCTTGGCCCCCGAAGCCGTCATGATCAGCGGCGTGGTCACCCCGAACAGCGCCCGGGCCTCGCCCCGCCGGCCGAGCTCGACGCCGTTCACGATGGTGCCCCACTGATCGGAGCCGCCGGCCTGCAGGCGGCAATCGTAGCGGCGCGCGAGCTCGAGGAAGTCGTACGCCTGCATGATCATGTAATTGCACTCGAGGAAGGTGAGCGGCTGCTCGCGCTCCAGCCGCTGCCGCACCGCATCGAAGGTGAGCATGCGGTTGATGGTGAAGTGGCGGCCGTACGCGCGCAGGAAGTCGATGTAGCGCAGCTCGTCCAGCCACTCGGCGTTGTTCACCAGCAGCGCTTTGCC